>PWIY01000022.1 GCA_003560215.1 Bacteroidales bacterium
ACTATTTTCCCGAGGAAGTGTCAAATCCATCTTTTCTCAGCAGCACGATGGAAAGTTTTGACCGTATCTACCAAATGGGTTTGCAGATGGCCGGCCTGAAAAGCGGTCCCAGCGATTTCGTCCATCAGCATCCCCTGTCAGAGGAAGAGTTAACGGAACAGCGGATCAAAGCACTTTCCATAATGGTAAGCAACAACATCTCTGTAAAAATTTCGGGGGAAAACAGCGATATTGTCGAGGTGAGCTATATCTCCCCCAATCCTTTGTTTGCTCAGCATATCGTCAATAACGTGTCATCCGCGTACAGGCTTTTTCTTTTGGAAATGCAGATGGAATCCACAGGGGAGACCATCGAGTGGATGAAGACAAACGCGGCTGCCCAGCGGGAAAAACTGGAGGACAGTGAAAGGGTGCTCCAGAATTACACAAAAGAACACAATCTTTATATGTCAGGAGACAGTGAAGCTCTTTTGCCGGCACAAATATCAGATTTCAGCATGCGGCTCACCCATGCCCTGGCTGAAGTCAATGAACTGGAGTCCCTCTACCAGGCCATCAGCCGGATATCCTCGCAGGAAGCCCTGAACCTCCCCGTCATTTCTGAAAATGAAATTATCCGGGCGTTGCGTCGAAGCGTTATTGAAAAAGAACAGGAGATCAATGAGCTTTCCCGTAAAATCGGCGACAGGCACCCTCAGATGATACGGGCGAGGGAAGATCTGCTCGCCCTGCAAGGAAGGCTAAATGAAGAGATCCAAACCGTCATCCAGTCTGTGAAAAACAAGTACGAACTCGCCGGTGAAAGGGCCCGCAACATCGAGCTTCTGCTCAACCAGACCAAATATGATGCCGGGACAATGAGCGATGTGCTTTTTCAGTATGAAATCCTGAACCGGGACGTCGAGGTGAATCGTCTTTTGTATGACCGCCTGATCAGCAGAATAAAAGAATACGGCGCCACGGAAAACAAGCAGAGTATCGACGTGTGGGTGGTTGAAACCGCTGAAGTTCCCAGGTCTCCAATGCATCAGGGTCCAAAGCGGACCATTTTGATAGGGCTCCTGGCAAGTTTGATGGCCGGTGTGGGCCTGGCATTTTTCCTTGAACACCTCGACAATACGGTGAAAACCGCTGAAGATGCCGAGGCCAGGCTCGATTTGCCGGTGGCGGGCATGATCCCGTTGTTTAACGACAAATCTTTAAACGTAGAAAAGATAGCACATCTGCTCCCGCATTCCGTGATCGCGGAAAGATACCGGGCCATTCGTACATTGATCTTATTGTCTGATGACATACCAAAACCCTACACACTGCTGATTACCAGCATGGTGGAGCAGACGGGAAAGACCGTAACCGCCTCTAACCTGGCTATTTCAATGGCTCAGTCCGAGCGTCGTGTCCTGCTGGTGGATGCTGACATGAGGCGTCCAAAAGTTCACAAGACCTTCGGGGTCGATAATACATCCGGACTCAGCACCTATCTTTCCGGTGAATCAGAATTTACGCCAATGACGGTTGAAGAAATAAAATTCCTGCACATTCTGCCCTCTGGCCCGATTCCTAAAAACCCGGCGGAATTGCTGAGTTCCGCCAGGCTGAAAGAGTTAATCCGGGAAACCGGCCCGGATTATGATTTCATTGTTTTTGATTCACCGCCAATGGCGGATGTTACCGACGCTGTTTTAATCGCTAAAATCGCCAATTATAACCTGCTGGTCGTCCGCTCGGGCGTTTCAACCTATGAATCGATCAAACAGGCTGATAAGGTTTTTAAGAGCATTAATGCCAATGTCCTGGGGCAGGTCATCAATGCCGTAAATGAGAGAAAACACGATTACTATCATTATAAATATTACGGCACCAAGGGTAATTATTACGCCCAATCCCCATTTTCATAAATGTACAAAACAGCCTACTACCTCTTTCTTGCCACCCTGATATTCTCCCCCCTGGCATTCGGGACGGTTGAGATTTGGTCATATACCATCATGCAGGTGATGATCTGTGCAAGCGCCCTCCTCTTGTATTTTTCCCGGCGAACAGGAAAATTTTACCAGGTACCGGGGCTCTTACCGCTTCTGCTTGTCTGCGCGGCGGTCCTCATTCAGGTTCTCCCCCTTCCCGCCGGCCTTGTCGGCATTCTTTCCCCCCAGTCCTATGAAATATACCAGAATTCCGTCGGGAGCATTGTTGATGCAAAGTGGATGACCATTTCCATCTACCCCGGGGCGACGGTAATGGAATTTCTGCGCGTGTCCTCCTATGTCCTGTTTTATGCCATTGCAATTCAATTTTTAGCCGCTGCGGCGCATCTGAAAAAGAGCCTTACCATCGTCAGCGGATTTGCCGCGCTGTTGGCGGGATTTGTTCTTGTCGAATTCATCACCCGGATCGTGGGCTATCCTTTGCCTCATGACAAAATCATGTGGATCAGGGAATCGGCTCATGGTGCAGGTTCTGTCGGTCCGTATGTCAATCGCAACCATTATGCGGGCCTGATGGAAATGATCTTCCCCGTGGTCCTGGGGCTGGTATTGACATATCTCCATGTAGCCGACCGGGGCAGTTTTCACAAACTGTTTCTATATGTCACCGTTGCCATCCTGACAGGCGCATCCCTTTTGATAACCCTTTCACGGGGGGGTATCATCTCCATAACCATTTCCGTCGGGCTGCTTGCCCTGTATCTGATCATAAAAACCCGGCAGAAAAGGGTGGGTTCACTGGTAGCCGCTGTTTGTATTCTGGTTATCATTCTGAGCGGCACGAAAGCCTGGGACCTGATTATCGACCGGTTTTCTGAAATCCGCAGCGAGTCCGGTGAAATAAATACCAACCGGTTTCACTATTGGCAAGACAGCGCAGGAATCATCTCAGCTTTTCCCCTGCTGGGTTCGGGAGCAGGGA
>PWIY01000335.1 GCA_003560215.1 Bacteroidales bacterium
ACGAGTTCCCGGACAAACTTGCGGCACTGATTAACCTCGACAAGCGACTGCAGCGCTGGACTTCTCAGAAAAGGCAATCAGCACATTTCCTGTGCGTAGAGACCAACGGTGTGGGGTACGGCTATGCTTCATCCTTTGCGCTCAAATCCCCCACCAAGGTCATCCCGTACGCAACCGTGGGCCGAGCGAATAACACCAGCAAGCCGCCCGGCAACGCGAAGGTAGCGATGCCGCGACTGGACGCACTCGACAACACCCGCATTTTGATTGAGACGGGGTACCTTAAAGCGGCGCCCGGCGCACCGGGTCTGGACGTACTACATAAACAGATGCAAGCGTTCGTCTGGCGTGGTAAGAATAGACCCGAAGCAATGGCGGGTCAGCACGATGACCTCGTTATGGCGCTGACCGGAGCCCTGTGGGTGGGATCGAAAGTTATCCCGCCGCTACTGAAACAAGTGAAGATGCCGGGGGTGCAGCGTAAGCCCAACCACGGCAGAGTGAGGGTCCACTGATGCCTGAAGATCTATCATACGCGGATAACGGCGACATTATCATCCCAGACGAGCCCGGCTCAATGCCGAACCCCGATGTGGAGGACACGCACGACGTGAATTTGGCGGAGCTGCTGCCGGACAATGTTCTGTCTCGGATAGGCTCGACCCTTACGGAAGAGCTGGCGCATGACCTCAACGGGCGCGCGGGATTGGAAACGCTGGCGGCGCGATACATGGAAGCATTGGGCATTGGGCCCGAGAGCGACCCGGATGACTTTGAGTACGAGTTCTCGGACACCAGTACCCATCCGCTGCTGCTCAAAGCGCTGACCAATTTCCAAGCCAAGGCGCTGTCCGCCTTGATGCCCTCACCCTCACGGGTCGCGGACGCAGAGCCGGATATTGATCTCGACAGCATCGAAGACCCTGCGGTGCGAAAGTTGGCGCGACGCAATCTGGCCGCCGCAACCGAGCGGGTGCGCAATTTCTATAACTGGTATCTGCTGGAGGCGCTGCCGTCCTACGAGGAAGATACAGACCAGATCATCCACGACAGCGGGCTGCAAGGCATAGGTTTCCGGCGTATCGGGGTGGACACGTCCTACCGGAAAACGCCGGTTCGCCCAATCGCGGTGGCGCTCGAAGATCTCATCATATCCTACGACACCAAGAACTTTCGCACCGGTCGGATATCCCACCGCCGGAAAGAAACCGCGACCGATCTGGTACGGGCCATGCAAAACGGGCACTACCGCGCCCGAGACGTGGTGCCGGGGCTGGACTTCAATGTCAGCGAAATCAGCGAGACACGAGATCGGATGTTCGGCGTACAGCAGTCTATCCAAGAGGCGATGAGTTCGCACACCGTGTACGATGTGTTCACCTATCTGTTTCTGGAAGACGACCCGCACCCGCAGATGCTGGCACGCCCGTATGTTGTCACGATCCATCAGCAAACCCAAGAGGTCTTGGCGGTGCGCCGTAACTGGCGCGACGATGATCCTGACGAAACCCCTATCGAACATTTCGCAGGCTATGTGTACAGTCCCGGCCGCAACTCCGTTACCGCTATCGGACTGGGCGCGCTACTGACCAACATCACGCTGGCGCTGCGCACGGCACAGCGTCGCGCGCTGGACGCCGCGTATCTCGCCAACCACCCGTCAGGGTTTATGGTCGGCGGCATGAGTATCCGCGATGACAGTACCCCGTTCAAACCGGGCGAGCTGCGCACTGTCGACGTGGGCAACGGAGACATCCGGCAGTCGATCATGCTCAATCCCTTCCAAGGCCCAGACGCAGGGCTCATGGGGCTGTACGACCGCATGAACGAAGCGGGCAAAGAGCTGGGCAACATCGCGTCTATCGACTTCGCCGCCATGATGAAATCCGGCATTTCTGCAGGACCGGCGCTGGCCGCCTACGATGAGAGTACGGAGTTCCAGTCTTCGGTTCACCGCCGCCTGTATCGGGGGCACGCAACAGAGCTGCGCATCATCCACGAGCATATGCGCAATATCTACGGTGGACAGCGCGTACCGTTTGGGTCCGGCCGCTACCTAGAGCCTGACGATCTGTTGATTACCAAAGTGATCCCGGCGATGAAGCCCGGTCATGTATCGCGGCAGCGCGCACTCATGGAAGCCCAGACCCTGTACGAAATCGCGTCTGCCAACCCCCAAGAGGTCAGCAAACGTGAAGCCATATCGCGGCTGTTCGAGGCGATGGGCGCCCTGCAGATCGAAGACCTCATCATTCCTGATCCAACTGAGGCAGAGATACCGGCAACAGATCCAGTGAACGAGTATATGCGGCTTATGCAGGGCCAGCCTCTGCGTGCCGCACCGCAACAGAACCATCGCGCCCATATCGACGCGCACACCGCGCAGCTGCGCGGATTGCAGACATCGGACCTGCCGGTCGAAATGGGACAGGTGGCCGCCGCCACGCTGGGCGCGCACGTCGCAGAGCATGAGGCTATGGACATGATGGTCAAGGCTGCGTCCATGATGCAGCTGCCGCTCGAAATGCTGATGGAAGGTATACCGCCGGAGATGGAGGCGGAGATTGCGCCGCAGCTGGCGCTGGTCGTCGCGCAGATCGAAGAGCAGCGGCGTCCGAAAGACGAGCAAGATCCGCGCATTGTAGTCGAGCAAATCCGGTCGGAAAACCGTCAGGCGATCGAAGCCATGAAATCCGAGCAGGCTGAACTGCAGCGGCAGGCCCAGCTGGAGATCACGCGCATCAGGGAAGAGGCGGCGACATACCGCAACATCACGGACAACGCGTATGCGATCGAAATCGCAGAGCTTAAAGACAGCGGCAAGGCTCCGGCCAAACCCGAAATGCCCAGCCCGCCAGAGCTGCGGGCTGGCACCCCTGTTCCTCGCTTAGAATGGA
>PWIY01000225.1 GCA_003560215.1 Bacteroidales bacterium
GAAAGCCTGAGCCGGCCTCATTCACTGGATGACACTGGTCAGACCGAGGAAGAGATCTCCGAATCATTGCAAAAAGCACTTGAGAATTTACTGAACAATGACATGTCCGGTGAAGCCGGGCAGAATCAGCAGGATGCCATGGATCAGATGGACCAGCTTTCAGATGCCCTTCAGGGGATGCAACAGCGGATATTTGAGGAACAACTGGCTGAAGACGCACGTGCCATCAGGATGTTGCTGGAAAATCTGCTGAAATCCAGTTTTTCCCAGGAGGACCTGATCCATGCAACCAGGCAGGCCAATGTGAATGACCCCCGCTTTGTGGAAATGATACGCGACCAGCGAAAAATTCAGAGCGATATGGAAGTGATTGAAGACAGCCTTGTTGCTCTTGGTCAGCGCCAAATGGCCATTCGCTCTTATGTGAATCGTGAAGTTGCTGAAGTTCAGCGACAAATGCGTGAAACCATTGATCATATGATCAACAGGCGGCAACACCAGGCTGCCTCGCGGCAACAGTACGTCATGACCCACATCAACAACCTGGCGTTGATGCTCAATGAGAGCTTGCAGGAAGTCCAGCAACAGATGGCCATGGGGCAGGGGCTGGGGGATGACACCGATCCTGGCCCCGGAGATCCTTCCTTCCAGAATATGCGGGAAATGCAGGAGCAGATGAATGAAATGCTTGAACAGATCAGGGAAGGACATCAACCCATGCCCGGAGAAACAGGAGAGGAGATGTCGTTGAGTGAGCAAATGGCCCGGATGGCTGCGCAGCAGGAGGCCATCCGCAATGAACTGCGACGGAAGGAGCAGGAGATGCGGAATCAGGGTCAGGAGGTTGATGAAGGCCTTCAGGAACTGCAGCAACAAATGGAAGAATCGGAACTGGACATGTTGCGCAAAGAACTGTCTTCTCAGACCATGGAGCGTCAGGAAGAAATTCTTACCCGGCTTTTGGAACACGAACGTGCTGAAAGACAGCAAGAACAGGAAGACAGGAGGGAGGGGACTACAGCAATTGATTACGAATTAAGTAACCCTGAAGAAATTTTTCAGTATAATAGAGATAGAGAAAGGGAAGTTGAAATGCTGAGGAGTTTACCGCCCCGGCTTCGTCCTTTCTTCCGTCAAAAAGTTGAAATGTATTTCTTGCATGTTGATTGATCATGGACCGTACCTACCTTAAGCGACACCTTCGCCTTGCCCCTGACCAGGAAGAGCTGAATAAGCTGGAAGCCTTTGTGGAAAATGTGTGTGATGACTACCATATTTATGATGCCTATTTCGGTAACATAATGGCAGCCAACACGTTGCTGTTTGAGTTGTTCATCGATATCATTGATAAAAAAGACTTCCATATAGATATATATTTTCAATCTACCCCTTCGGGTTTGTTCTTTACCGTGAAGCTCGATCAATATTTTCTGGATCTTGCCGGTATGTACGATCGCGTTAAAAACCTGGAACCCGATGACCCTGAAGCCTACACTGGTGAAGGGCATCGCCTGATGATGCTGCGTCTGTTGAGTGATGATGTGAAATTTGACGGGGCTGATGAAAGCATTGAACTTGTATTTCATGTAACAGGGGTCAATGATGCACTGACCATTCAGCGAGTCGAAATGCTGTACCGTTATTATGAGATGCTGGAGAAAGTTAAAAACCTCAATTAAGTTTTCGTGGATGCACCCAGCCAGATAGAATTTCATTTTCTTGATGTCGAATGGCCCGGCTTTTCTGAAGAGCGTGCCAAAAAGTGGTTGGTAGAGGCGATTTCCCTGGAGGGATCTGTGCCCGGTGTACTCACTGTTGTTTTTTGTGATGATGCGTATTTATTGCAATTGAATCAGGCCTTCCTTGATCACGATACCCTGACCGATGTAATTACATTTCCTTATGGTGACGATTTTGAAGGCATCAGCGGGGATGTGTTTATCAGCCTGCCCAGGGTAAGGGAAAATGCCCGGGAGTTTGATGTGGATGAAGACAAGGAGCTTTTCCGGGTCATCATTCACGGGGTTTTACATCTGCTGGGATACGATGACGGTGACGCCCGGGAAAGAGAGGCGATGCAAGCCAAAGAGAATTATTACCTATCTTTGCTCTCCTGAAAATTTTGGTTTATGGTGTTTGAGCGCTACGATGTAATTGTTGTCGGTGGCGGACATGCCGGATGTGAAGCTGCCTCAGCTGCTGCCCGGCTTGGGTCGCGGGTTTTGCTTGTGACCCTGAATCTTTCTACCATTGCCCAGATGTCCTGCAACCCTGCCATGGGTGGGATTGCCAAAGGACAAATTGTTCGGGAGATTGATGCATTGGGCGGGTTTTCCGGAATAGTCACCGATCATACCATGATCCAGTTCAGGATGCTGAACAGGAGCAAAGGCCCGGCCATGTGGTCGCCCCGTGCACAGAGTGATCGGATTAAGTTTTCCCAAAAGTGGCAGGAGATCCTGATTGACATTCCCAATTTGCATATATGGCAGGACGGGGTGAATGGACTGGTGGTGGAAGAAGGAAAAGTAAAGGGTGTTCAAACTGCCATGGGAGGGAAGATTTATGCCCGGGCTGTGATCATTACCAGTGGTACATTCCTCAATGGTAAGATTCATGTGGGAAAAAATCAAATGGAAGGAGGGAGGCTCGGAGAGTCAAATTCTTCAGGACTGACCCGTGATTTGCTAAAATACGGGATCGAATCTGACAGGCTCAAAACCGGAACCCCTGTCCGGGTTGACGGGAGATCAATCAATTTTGAGGTGTTGACGGAGCAGGAAGGTGACCCCACCCCAGGAAAGTTTTCTTACCTGGATACCCCACCCCTTAAGAAACAAAGAAGTTGTTATCTTGCCTATACCAATCAAAAGGTGCATGATATACTTCGTGAAGGCTTTGCTGATTCACCACTCTTCACCGGACGGATCCAGGGAAGCGGACCGCGTTATTGCCCTTCCATTGAAGACAAGATCGACCGGTTTTCAGAAAGACCCCGTCATCAGCTGTTTGTTGAGCCGGAAGGATTTGATACGGAAGAGTATTATATCAATGGTTTTTCTTCCAGCCTTCCCATTGATACACAAATTAAGGCCCTTCAGGCGATAGAGGGTTTTGAACATGCCAGGGTTCTCCGGCCCGGATACGCCATAGAATATGATTACTTTCCTCCGACACAGCTGGAATTTTCGCTGGAAAGCCGGCATGTTTCCAATTTATATTTTGCAGGCCAGGTAAACGGAACGACCGGTTATGAAGAAGCCGCAGGGCAGGGGCTGATGGCGGGTATCAATGCCCACCGTAAGCTGGCAGGGGAGGACCCTGTAGTGTTGAAACGATCCGAAGCCTATATTGGTGTGCTGATTGATGACCTTGTTACAAAGGGAACCCGCGAACCTTACAGGATGTTTACCAGCCGGGCGGAATTTCGGATACTGCTTCGTCAGGACAATGCTGATAAAAGGTTGACCCGCCTCGGGTATGAAATTGGTACCGCAGGAAGAGAACGGCTGGAAAAACTTGAAAGAAAAGAGAACCTGGTCAGGAAGATGACTGGTTTTTTGGAGCAGCACAATGCCTTGCCTGAAGCTGTCAATGATTACCTTGAAAAGGCCGGAACCAGCCTTATACAAAGGAAAGCCCGTTATGCCAACTTGTTGCTGCGGCCTCAGGTTAACCTTCCTGATTTAATTGCCCAAGATCATACCCTGCGATCCTACTTTCATGGGTTTAGCGGTGAGGATGTTTACCAGGAGGCGCTCGAATCCGTGGAGATCGAAATTAAATATTCAGGGTATATAGAAAAAGAAAGAGAGATCGCTGAGAAAATAACCAGGCTTGAAGATGTAAGACTTAATAAAGATATCGATTACATGTCATTTAAAGCCATAAGGATGGAGGGGCGCGAGAAACTCCAGCAAATTAAACCCGAAAACATCGGTCAGGCTGCCCGCATCAGCGGCATTACCCCTTCTGATATTTCCGTTCTGCTCGTCCACCTCGGCCGATAATGTTCCACGTGGAACAATTTTGAATTTTTATTGGACCTCGAAGAGGTCCCATGTTACTTGCGGGTCCCCTGTTACTCACCCTTTAGGACCCTGAAAGGGTCCCCTGTCACTCACACCCGTTCACCGGCGTTTGCGTTTCGTGTACTACATCACGCCCCATCCTCCCACCTCCTGGACCCCTTCGGGGTCCTATGTTACTCACTCCTTAGGACCCTGAAAGGATCCCCTGTTACTCACCCCACGTCTTAAGCTTTACCTAACGTTAACCACGCTTAACTTCATCCACCTCACCTCTTGGACCTCGAAGAGGTCCCCTGTTACTCACCCCACGTCTTAAGCTTTACCTAACGTTAACCACGCTTAGCTGCATCCACTCACCCCTTAGGACCCTGAAAGGGTCCCCTGTCACTCACACCCGTGCACCGGTGTTTGCCTTTCGTGTACTACATCACGCCTCATCCTCCCACCTCTTGGACCCCTTCGGGGTCCTATGTCACTTGCGAAAAATTTTTAACTTTATGTATTCTAAACATTAAAACCTAAGAATTATGTCAAAAAAAATTTGTGTCTTTCTGGAAGATATGGTTGAGGATTCTGAATTCCTTTATCCTTACATGCGCTTGAAGGAAGAGGGCCATGAGGTGGTTTCTGTTGCTCCATCCAAAAAATATTATCAGGGGAAGGGGGGGATGCAGTTCAAACCTGATAAAGCCTTTTCCGAAGTCAAAGATCAGGAGTTTGATGCTGTAATTATACCTGGAGGATATGCACCGGACAGATGGCGGCGTGATCAGGAAATCATTGATTTTGTAAAATATCACTACGATCGTGGGGCCATTGTTGCTTCCGTTTGTCATGGACCGTGGTTGCTCATATCTGCCAAAATTGTTAAGGGTAAGAAGGTTACTGCATTCCCCGCCATTAAAGATGACCTTATAAATGCCGGGGCGATTTATAATGGGAATGATATGGAGGAAGATGGTAACTTGATTACCAGCACCAACCCCAACACCATGCTTCCCATGATTAAGCGTGTTGTTGAGATATTGAAGGGTTGATTTGTCTTAAGGGCCACGTGTTTAAAAGAACGGAGTATCTGTTGATTCTTTGTATCTTTGATCAATCCATTCCCGGAGGAAATAACCAATAATTTTATCAATGTTCCACGTGGAACATTGTTTTTGTTTTTATGGAAACATTGACCAGCTGCCCACTGTGTGGTGAAAAAGGCCCCTTCAGTATTCATATTCAATGCCGGGACTACCTGGTTTCTCAGGAAATATTTACAGTGGCGCATTGTGCGTCATGTGGCTTACTCTTTACGAATCCCAGACCCAGCCTTGATGAAATGTCTGATTTCTATCAATCGGATGAATACATTTCGCATGCAGAAACCGTTACGAGCCTTCAAGACAAAGTTTATATGAAGGTAAAACGAAGAATGCTTTCACAAAAATTGAGCCTCCTGAAAAAGCATTTGAATCGGCAGTTTTTTGCTAACCTTACCAGGAAATCTGCGCAAGACCTGAACGTACATTCCAGTTCCTCTAATCTATACCGCATCCTGGACTTTGGGTGTGGCACAGGCGCTTTTGTAAAAGGGGCCACCGAACAAGGGATTGACGCCATCGGATTTGAACCGGATTTTTCTGCAAGGGAAGTGGCTGCTAAACAGGGGGTCCAGGTAATTGGAACTGAAAACGAACTGGGTGCCCTTGCCGAAAACTCTTTGCATGCCATTACCCTTTGGCACGTGATCGAGCATCTGCATGATTTTAAGGATAAGCTAAACCACTTTCATCGTTTGCTCAAACCAGGTGGCGTGCTTTTTTTGGCCGCACCCATGGGCAATAGCAGCGATGCCGTTATGTACGGAAAATATTGGGCCGCCTGGGATCTACCGAGGCATATACTTCATTTTACACCTTCCACACTAAAGCGAGCCGGAGAGGATTCCGGATTCGATTACAAGGATAAAAATCCCTTACCTTTCGATGCCTGGTATATTTCCCTGATAAGTGAACAATACAAAAAGAAGGAAAAGCAGCTGGAAAAGACAGGCAAAGGTCAAAATGGACAAACCCTATTACCCGCACTTAAAGCTGGAGCGAAAGGTAGCTGGTCTAACCTGAAGGCCATAACCGGAGCATCTCCATGGTCAAGCCAAACATTTGTATTTGTCAAGCCTGCAGATAAGCTGAAGTAGCAGATCCCAGCAAATCCTGCAGCAGATCCTGCGGGAAACCTTTAACAGATGCTACGACAGATCCGGCAGCAGAATCTGCCACAGAACCTGCCACAGATCTAAAAACCGATCCTACAACCTATTTGGCAACCTTTATACCGTGGATAGACTCAAATGAAGCCCCTAAAACCATCCCCAACACACATAAAAATTTGAAAAACAGCATGTTAAAGTCCATCTATTACCCAAGGGCGATCTTTTTTCTATCCTGGCCGCTATCCATATCCCAATAGCTCCAAAATTAATTTTGGTATATCTTTTGTGACGCAAATATCAGATGGATTAGCAGGATGTGTAACAACATAAATTTGTGTAAATTAGCCAAGGTGTCACTGACTTACTGAAAGCCAACTGATTATTATGCCAAAATCCGCTATTAGACGCTATATCAGGCAGTTGTTGGTTGCTTTGCTGATTTTGCTGGTTAGTACAGCCTTATTTCGGCTTCGCCATGTAACCACAGAAAGCGAGCAATATGTGCAGCGTTTTCAGCGGGCCATGATCCAGCAGGAAGACTGGGTTGAACGCCACTTGCAGGAGTTTGTCAGTTCCTGCAGGGAAACAGATGGCAAAATCCTGCATGATCCGCAATACCTTGAGCAGTTAAAAAACACATACCGGCGCGATGGGTTGGTGTTTGTGATATATGAGGATGGTCAGCCGGTTTTCTGGTCTCACAATGCCCTTCCGCTGCATGGCCGGGCACCACCGGAATTTGACAATGGCATGACCCGTAAAGCCAACGGGTGGTACTATTACCAGGCATTTTCTGAGGATGAGGCTTCTCCGGACACTGAAGCCGGAGATTCCGAAGACCTTCGGGTACTCAGGCAGTATGTGGTCTTTTACACGGTAAAGCAAGATTTCAAATACCAGAACCAGTACCTGGTGAACCAGTTTCACCACGCACTGCCGGGCCTGGAGGCAAAATTCTTCCTGAGCGACAGGGCTGATGAAGGCCACCGGATCACCGACCGTGATGGCAACTACCTGTTTTCACTGGTTCTCAGAAGGGAGGAGGTGCTTACACAACCCGTTGGAGTGCTGCAGTTCCTTTCCGTGTTGTTTGGCACCCTTTCGCTCCTGGTCTTTGTCTTTTTTTCGTTCCGATATTTCTCCAGGATGTTCCGGATTGGCAAAAAAACCCTCGCACTTGGCGGGTTTTCAGCTGTAATCATCCTGTTGCGGGTCATTTCTTTTTACTGGCAACTCCCCGGGGCCCTGTATGATGGGGTGATGTTTTCACCCGAACTGTATGCCACCTCGGAGATCCTGCCCTCATTGGGTGATCTTTTCATGCATGTGGCAATGGTCACCATCATCGCCTACTTTTTGTATCACAACCTGAAGGACTTTACGGTGAAATATCCCCGAAGTCCATGGTTGTCGCGTGCCCTGAGCTTCCTGCTGTTTCTGGTCATCTACCTTTTCTGCGGCTTATCGCTTTATCTCATTGAAGGACTGGTGATCAACTCCCATCTTAACCTGGATGTGAATTTTATTTTCAATCTGGACATGTATAGCCTGGTGGGCTTTCTGATCATCGGGCTGATATTTTTTGCATTTTTCTTCCTGAGTGTGGTCCTTTGCCGGGTTATCACCGGCCTTCTGAACACCCATCGTCAGTTCTGGATCATGTGTGCTGTGTCATTTGGTGCCCTGATCGGGCTTACCTGGATTGTTTCCGGCGCATCACCCATTTTGTGGTCCCTGACCATTGTTGCCGTGTTGGTCTTTGAAATTGACAGGAAAAACAAAACCCCCGAAAAGAATTTTGCCGGTCTTATCATATCAGTGTTTTTGTTCAGCCTGATCTCCACATTTGCCCTGGACCGCTTCAACACGGAAAAAGACATTGAAAAAAGAAAAAATCTGGTGCTGCAGCTGGCATCGGAACAGGATCCGGTGGCAGAGTTCCTTTTCATGGAAATTGAAGAAGCTTTGTTCAACGACAGTCAGCTGCAGAACCTCATACTCAGGGATCCCTACAATGATCCGCTGATCGAGAACTACCTCCAGTATCACTACTTTTATGATTTCTGGGAAAAATATAACCTGCAGGTTACCGTTTGCCATCCCGAAGACCTGCTCACGCTAAAGCCTGAAAATGTTGATGTGGACTGTTTGCCTTTCTTTGGTGATTACATCAATGCATTCGGGAAGCAGACCATCAGTGAACAGCTCATTTATCTTGACAACAATACAGGCACCAACAGCTATATTGTTCAGGTTCCCATCAGGATGGGGGAGGAATATGAGGAGGAGTACCACCTGTTCATTGAGTTTGATGCAAAATTCATTGCCCGCGACCTTGGCTTCCCTGAACTGCTGATTGATGATGCGGTTGACATCAACAGAGAACTGATCAATTACTCCTATGCCACTTACAGAAACGGCAACCTGGTAAATGAGTACGGGACGTATCATTACAGTGTGGATGCCTCTGTGTATGATGTGGCGCTCCATGAATACCAGCAGGATGAGTTTGCGGAGTTTTCTTTTGACGATTACTCTCATCTGATGTACCGCAAGGACGATGAAACGTTACTGATCATCAGCCGTCCGAAAGGATCCTTCCTGGAATCAGTGGCACCCTTCTCATACCTGTTCATCACCTTTTTCTTCATTGTGGTGGTATTCTGGCTGCTGATCAGCCGCAATAAACCTTCAAGGCTGCTGAAAATTAATTTCCGCCGAAGGCTTCAATACTCCATGGTGCTTATGTTGCTGATCTCTGCCCTCACCATCGGCGGGGCTTCGGCCTGGTTTATTTTCAACATCTATGAAAACAAAAATCTGAGCTTCCTCAATGAAAAAGCCCAGAGTGTGCTGATTGAGGTTGAGCATGTCCTTGCAGACGAATCAAGCCTGGAGCCGCACATGGAGTTTTACCTGTATGACGTCCTGCTGCAGTATTCCAACATTTTCTTTACCGATATCAACCTTTATAACCCCGACGGGCAATTGCTGGCCTCCAGCCGTCCGAAAATCTTTGAGGAGGGCATTGTGGGACGCAAAATGAACACCCTGGCCTTCCTGAAAATGAAAAATGAGCAAAGGAGTCAGTTCATTCATTCCGAACGCATCGGCAAACTGGAATACCTGTCGGCCTATACGCCTCTGTACAACCGCTATAACGAAAAGCTTGGTTACCTGAACCTGCCTTATTTTGCCAGGGAAAGTGAGCTGCGCAATGAAATGTCTTATTTCCTTGTGGCGTTTATCAATATCTATCTGTTGCTGGTTGTGGTGGCTGTGGTGGTGGCCATTTTCGTTTCCAATTATGTAACAAGGCCGTTGCAGCTGATCCGGAATAACCTGGCGCGCCTGAAGCTTGGGAAGACCAATGAAAAGATCGACTGGGACAGGGAAGATGAGATCGGCAGCCTTGTGAGGGAATACAACCGGATGATTGACGAACTGGCCGTGAGTGCTGAATTGCTTGCCCGGAGTGAACGGGAAACGGCCTGGAGGGAAATGGCAAGGCAGGTGGCCCACGAGATCAAAAACCCGCTGACCCCCATGAAACTCAGTGTGCAGTACCTGGAAAAAGCCTGGAAAGAGAAAGTGCCCGACTGGGATGAGCGGCTGGAGCGTTTCTCCAAGACCATGATTGAGCAGATCGACAACATGGCCGTGATTGCCAAGGAGTTTTCTGATTTTGCCCAGATGCCGGCAGGGAAAAACGGCCACATCAATTTACGGGAATTCATCCCGGAGGTGCTGGATATGTACAAAGACTTTGAAAAGGTAGATATCACACTCGAAATGCCTGCAGGGACTGATCCGATGCAGGTGTATGCCGACCGGAATCAGCTGCTCAGGGTGTTCAACAACCTCATCAAAAATGCGATCCAGTCGTACGATAAACACGATCAGGCGCGTATTTTGGTTGAGTGCAATGCCGGGGAGAATGAATACCACATTTCTGTAACAGACTATGGTTCAGGAATCCCCGATAATCTGCAACAGGAAATATTTACGCCTTACTTCACCACCAAAGCCAAGGGAATGGGCCTGGGCCTTTCCATGGTCAAAAGCATCATCGAGAGCTTCAACGGAAGTGTTTCATTCACCTCCCGCGAAGGGGAGGGCAGCACTTTTATGGTCAGCCTTCCTGCAACACAAAGGATGTAACAACCGGCCAGGCCGGTGCACGGCTTTCGTGTGGGTGATGTTCGCGTGTGTGGCTTACGTTTGCTGCCGGCAATCCGGGTTTTCGGCATCCCGGCCCGAAGCAATTAACCACCGCTGCCCCTGCAAACTTATTCGTAATCGCGGACTTCGGTTTCGCCGTTCAGCACCATCAGCCCGTTCATGGCCAGGGCACGCATCTCATCTTCACCGGGATATACATACACCGGGGCGATGTGCCGCACGCGTTCTGCCACTGCGGAGGTAAACGGCTTTCCGTAAGCGATGCCGCCAGTCAGGAGGATGGCATCCACTTCGCCTTTCAGCACGGTTCCCATGGCGCCGATTTCTTTGGCAACCTGGTAGGCCATGGCAGACTGTATGAGCGCAGCCTTTTCGTCACCGGCATTGGAGCGCTTTTCCACTTCATAGGCATCGTTGGTTCCCAGGTAAGCGACCAGACCACCATTGCCGGTAATCATTTTTTTGATTTCTTCCTGGGTGTATTTGCCGCTGAAGCACAGTTTCACCAGAGCGCCGGCCGGGAGGGTTCCGGCTCTTTCCGGAGAAAATGGGCCTTCTCCGTCAAGGGCCTGATTTACGTCAATGACCCGCCCTTTGTGGTGGGCGCCTACACTGATCCCTCCGCCCAGGTGGGCCACGATCAGGTTGAGCTCCTCGTATTTCTTCTCAGTTGCGGATTTGGCATGCTGACGCGCGATGGCTTTCTGGTTCAGGGCATGAAAGATGGATATCCTTTCAAACTCCGGATGTCCGGATACCCTGGCGATGTCGTCCAGTTCATCCACAACCACAGGGTCGGCAATATAGGCTTTGGCTCCGGGAATGGTTCCGGCAATGTCGCGGGCGATCAGGCCGCCCAGGTTGCTGGCGTGCTGACCCAGCACCCCGGCTCTCAGGTCTTCGGCCAAACGGTCATTTACATTGTAAACACCCGATGCGATGGGCTTTACCAGGCCTCCACGTCCTACAATGACCTTAATGCTCTGGGTGTCGAATGAGGCGCTTTCCAGTTCATCCAGAATA
>PWIY01000250.1 GCA_003560215.1 Bacteroidales bacterium
CATGACGATGAAATTCACCACGGCGGCGAAGTTCGCCATGTGGTTGTTCGCATCCTCCTCATACATTTCGGCGAGCATTTCGAGCTGGACGTCGAGCGAGGCGGATTTCTCACCGATGGAGAGCATGTGGGTGACCTGGGGATCGACCGAGGTGTATTTGGCGAAGGCGGTGGAGAGGGGCACGCCGGAGTGTTCGTATTTGTCGGCGGCCTCGCGGAGTTCGGCGTGGAACGGGGTGTTTTTGACGCTGTTGGGGATTTCCGGGGGTTTGCACCAGCTTTTCCCGGATCAAATCAGTCCGCATCGCCATTTGATCAACCCGGGCATATCACTGCTGATCGTACTCCTTCTGCTGGCCAATGCATGGCTTCCGGTCGGTGTGGAGCGTAGTCTGTTTATCAATATCCTGTTTCTGGTTCTGTTAATTGCCCTGATACTTGGGGTTTTTCGTCTGTTCCTGCATTATTATCCGAGGTTGTTGATCTGGTGCCTCTCTCACAAAAAACAGTTTCTGATCATTCCGGTATTCCTGCTGTTGCTGGGCTTGAACATCTGGATGGGATTCGGACAGGTTTTCGGATTTGTGGCCCGGGGTTTTGACCATGCAGGCATCAACATACGCTCCACCACAGTCTGGAGTGGTCTCTATCATGCATTTCCCGGACTGGGAAGGGAATTTATGCCTTCACTGGACGAAGGTAGTTTCCTGCTGATGCCCACCACCATGCCGCACACCGGAATAGAATACAACCTGGAGGCACTGCAGGAAGTGGACCGGAGGGTTCAGGCCATTCCTGAAGTGGAAATGGTAGTCGGGAAGGCCGGTCGTGCGGAAAGCCCGCTTGACCCTGCCCCGATGACCATGTTTGAAAATGTGATCATTTATAAGTCGGAATTCAAAACAGACATGGATGGCCGAAAGATCCGTTTTAAAACTGACAGTGAAGGCGATTTTGTCAGGGATGATGAGGGAGAGTTGATTCCGCACCGGCGCGGCCGGTATTACCGGCAATGGCGTGACCATATTCAGTCTCCTGACGATATATGGCATGAAATAACAAGGGCCTCAAGGATTCCGGGACTTACTTCTGCACCGAGGCTGCAGCCTATTGAAACACGCCTGGTGATGTTGCAGACGGGAATGCGGGCCCCCATGGGCCTGAAAGTATTCGGTCCCGACCTGGAGACCATTGAGGAATTTGCCATGGAAATGGAGGGCATCCTGCAGGATGTGCCATACATTGAAGGCCCGACGGTTTTTGCAGACCGGGTCGTGGGAAAACCATATCTGGAAATCAAGCCCGACCGGGATGCCCTGGCCCGGCATGGGATCACCATCGGAAAGTTTCAGCAGGTGGTGGAAGTTGCCATAGGAGGAATGACCATGAGTACCACGGTGGAAGGAAGAGAAAGGTACGACATCAGGGCCCGGTATGCCAGGGAATTCCGCGACAGTCCCGGAGCCATCGGAAAAATATGGATAGACACTCCTGCGGGCTACCGTCTGCCTCTGGAGGAGGTGGCTGAGGTGTCCTACAGAAGGGGCCCGGGAATGATCCGCGGGGAAGATACTTTCCTGGTTGCCTACATCACTTTTGACAAAGTTGCCGGGCCGGCAGATCTTTCCGTAATTCAACAGGCCACAGAAATCATAGAGGATAAAGTTGACTCGGGAGAACTGGTTATTCCGCAGGGGGTGAATTTCCATTTTTCCGGAGATTATGAAAACCAGATGCGTGCCGAAGCACGGCTGATGCTGGTTATTCCGCTTTCAATGATTGTTATTTTTCTCATTCTCTACTTCCAGTTCCGTTCTGTGGCTGTTTCCATGATGATCTTTTCTGCAATCGCACTGGCATTCTCCGGCGGTTTTCTCATGCTTTGGCTTTACGGACAAGGCTGGTTTATGGATTTTTCTGTGTTTGGGGCGAATATGCGGGAAATGTTTCAGATGGACACCGTGAATTTGAGTGTGGCCGTTTGGGTAGGGTTTATTGCCCTGTTCGGTATTGCAACGGATGATGGTGTGCTGATTGCCACATACCTGAAAAACAGTTTCAGGAAGAACCGCCCGCAGAGCAGGGAAGAACTACACAATGCCGTGCTGGAAGCCGGCCGGAAACGTGTCCGTCCTGCGCTGATGACAACTGCCACCACTTTGTTGGCCCTGATGCCGATCCTGACATCCACCGGTCGTGGTGCAGATATCATGATTCCCATGGCAATCCCGGCATTCGGGGGTATGACCATTGCGCTGATCACCCTCTTTCTTGTACCTGTCCTGTTTGCTTCATGGAATGAATATCTGTTGAAAAAACAAAATAAAGACAATGATGCATAAACATGCAGCCATATATTTGCGGTCATTCTTTCCGGCCATCAACCACGTGGCAGGCAAACTCCTGTGGTCTGTGTCAATCCTTTTGCTGGTCACGTTTCATTTGCAGGCACATGTATATCCTGAGCCCTATCTTGAAAAAGCCCTGGAAAATAATCCGGCCTTGCAGGCTAAGCAAAAAGCCTATGAAGCATCCCTTAGCCGGGTGCAAATTTCCGGATCACTCCCTGATCCTCAGCTTTCCGCGGGAATTTTTACACCGCCCATGGAGCGGCTGATGGGTGACCAATACCTGGATCTCGGACTGATGCAGTCATTTCCATGGTTTGGTACCCTTGACAAGCGCCAGGCTGCCGCTGAACAGGCAGCCATGGGCAAATTCAGTGAATTCATGGTGGAACGCAACCAATTGTTTCTCAGGATTACCAACCTGTGGCTGGAGATTTACAATCAAACCCGCAAAATGGACCTGCTGGATGATTTTATCCGGGTGCTGAATACTCGGGAAGACATCATATACTCAAGGTACGGGGCAGGTCAG
>PWIY01000276.1 GCA_003560215.1 Bacteroidales bacterium
CCGGCATGCCTGGTTTGATGCGACAGTCATTGGTTACACCCACCCTGACTTCATAATGCTGCCGGGTGCGGTTTTCCCTGGTTTGCACCTGGGTGGGGATAAACTGGGGTTTTTGAGCCACTGACTTCACGCGACCGGGATAGGTTTTGGTTTCACCACCGGGCATATCAATCAGGACCTCCACCTCTTTGCCGGGCTCTACAAGGGCAAGCATCGCTCCCGGAGCCCATGCCCGCAGGATCATTTCATCCATATTGGCCAGTTTATAGAGGGGGTGCCCTGCGGAAACATATTCATGAACGCCGGCATAACGGGTCAGGACCACGCCGTGTTCCGGGTTCAGAATGATACAACGATTGATCTGTTCCCGCTGTAGTTTCTTTTGGGCTTGAAGGGACTGGATTTGCGCCCGGATTCCTTCGGTCTCCTGCCGGAGGGCTTTGTTAGCTGCCGATAGCTTGTTGCCGGTTACCGTGAGCTGATCTTCTGCCTGATCGAGCATTTTCTTTTCTGCGCTTCCCCTTTCAACCAATCTGCGGATGCGTTCCACTTCCCGCTCCTGTGCCGCTTTTGTGCTTTCCAGCGAAGCCGTTTGGGCCTCAATGTCAGGGATTGAAGCTTCCAGTGCCCGGATTTTTGACGCTGTTACCTCCAGCTTTAGCGACAGCGGGATGGTGTCGATCAGACCGACCACTTCATTGGCTTCATAGGTCTTGCCTTCTTCAATATCCAGCCACATAATCCTCCCGTTTCCCTCAGCCGGCACCAGCCATTCTTCCGCCTCAAAATTGCCGTATATGACGTGGGTGTCTGTATCGTTACAGGCGGCAAAAGCTACCAGAAACATACATGTCAGGAGATTCAGGCTATGTCTTTTCATGGGTTGTATTACTTATGTCCGCGGATGATCACTTTGTTGCGCTGCAGGGATGTCCTGATTTTTTCGATCTGGTGACCGGCCTTTCTGAGTTTTGCACCTGACTCCTCAGAAAGAGCCTGCAAAACATCTGTCATGGAAGCAGCACCTTCATCATGCATCGCTTCATACTCTTCCCTGATCTGCCGGTGTTTTTCAATCAACTTTTCGTCGTCCTGAATCAGTTGATCGTATTTGATGATCTCCCCTTCAAGCTCACGGAGCAGCAGCTCTTCCTCACGGCGCAGGTTGTCGTACCGGATACCGAGCTGGTCTCTTTCGATTGCAAATAGGCCGGATTGTTTTCTGTGATCACGCCAGTCCGTAATAGGTATGCTCAGAGAGAGGCCCACAATCCAGTAGGTATCAAAGTCACTGGAAAAGAGGTTTAGCCCCGGACGGGCATATCCCGCTGATCCGGCCGCCTGAATATTGGGCATCGCTGCTGAACGCGAGAGTTTCTCAGATAGCGTGCTTCTTTCCATTTCCAGCCGGAGTTGTCTGAACAGGGGGTCTTCTTTCCGGGTGTCGTTTGCCTCCGTTTCAGGCAGAATCAGAGAATCTTCAGGGTTCACCGGAATACCGGTGAGGGTGGATAACATGGCCCGTGCTTTTTCTTCACTGGCCTGCAACTCCTTGATTTCAGCACCAATCCTGATCAGGGCAGCTTCCGCTTCCAACAGCTCCACCCTGAACACTTTTCCTTCTTCGTACAAAGCCTCCAATTGCTTTTGCCGGTTTTTGAGGATGTCTTTCTGGTTAAAAAGGATCTGATGCCCTTTATTCAGAAGAATGGCCTGAAGGAAAAGCTCATCCACCCCGTTCTCAATCATCCTTTGCTGTCGCTCAAGGCTTGCTTCCCTCATGTTTTTCTCGGTTTCTGCCAATGCACTTCTCTGACGGTACACGCCACCGTCGTATATTTGCTGCCGGGCGTAGATCCCGGTCCGGTACTGGTCTTTTACCATGGGCGAGAAGTCCGCGGCGAAACCGTCTTCGGCAGAAAAACGGGTTACATCAGACTGATAGGAGGCAGTGGCAAACCCGCTTATTTCCGGGGTGATCAGCTTCCGGAGTACGTCCTGTCCGGCCCTGCCGGCAGCCTCCAGGAGCTCCATCTGTTCGCCGAAGGAGTGACTGCTGCGTGCCGATTCACGGCACTCCTGCAGGCTGATGGCGCGCTGTGCCAGAAGTGCCTGCTTCCCGCCGGGGCCCGGGATCAGCAAAAGGGCGGCAAGGAAACAGGAAAGGATATAGGCTTTTTTATTCATGGATCCCCGGGTTTTGCCTGGCCTGAACGATCGATGCGGGGGGTATATGTGTTTTCAATTGTCTGGCCGGGCCTTACGAAGCGTACTCTGGTCAGGGTGCCGAACATGGATGTTTCCACGACCATGACGCTGTCGGCTAGAGACAGGATCTTCCCCTGAAAATCATCAAAATCATAATCCTCAAACCAAACGGTGAAAGACATTGCCCGGGACTTCCATTGACCATCCGAATAAGTGCCCTCGCAGGCATTATAGACGGTAATTTCACGATTTTCGTAAATCCACATCCAGCTGCCCACGTAACAACTATCCACTTCTTCGGGGGGAGACGCCTGGTCATATTCCCACTGTCCGATAAAAGCCGGGATGCTGTCACCCTCATCGCATGAGGAAACTGCAAGCAACCCCGTTATGGTCAGAAGGATTGGCAACAGCCGGGTATTCATGGCGTTCTTTGTTCGGTTGATGGTGCAATATAATAAAATATAATCCAAAAGTCTCACAAATTTTGTCGTGGCGAAGCCACTCTGGTTAGTCGGGGGCTGACGCCCCCTCTGGTTGTTGGTTCTCATGGGCTGTGGATTGGGGAAGCTGCCAATAGGCTGGGATAAAGCCTAGGCGGTTGTTGGTTGGTCGTGGCTTCGCCACTCCGGTTGTTGGTTCTCA
>PWIY01000016.1 GCA_003560215.1 Bacteroidales bacterium
ATTCGCTTGTCAGGGGCAAGGCGGTGAAAAAAGGTCTGGCCATGACTGGTGAGTTGACCCTGACCGGTCGCGTACTTCCCGTGGGTGGGATCAGGGAAAAGACCATTGCCGCCCGCCGGGTAAAGACCTATGAGCTCATCTTTCCGGCGCAGAATCAAAAAGATTTTGAAGAGCTGCCGGATCACCTCAAACTGGGAATTACCCCCCACTTTGTGCAGAACTTTGACCAGGTGCTGAAGATCGCTTATCCGTCATAACCGGGTCAGCCTGTTTATGGTCTTTTCTGCTTCGGCCCGGATGCCATCAGGATTGTTTGTATCATCGGCTATTTCCCGGCATGCGTCAATGATGCGTTCACGTTCTGTGGAGTGGGTGAACCAGCCCAGTGCCTCTATCATTGTCAGTCGGATGATGTCCTGTTCACTTTGATCTTTGGCAAGGGCGGTAAATGTATCCACCTGGTAATGGAGGGTGCTGTTCCGGATGAACCGGATGCTCATGGTCCGGTCTTCCACATCTGCTTCGCTGTCCCTGATGTTGTTTAACCAGTCGGTGGTACGTTGCCGGTTCATGTCATTATTCTCCGTGAGGTAGCGCCGGGCCATTTCCCGGTTTGCCATTTCCGGACGTTCATTCAAGGCATTTTCTATGGCTGCATCAACGACATCACTCTCAAACATGATCAGGGAGGAGCGTGCACTGAATCTGGCAGAACGCTCCTGGAAAAGGTCGTTCAGGATCATGTTTACCAGCAGATCCGCATAATCGGGATCCCCCTGGTCTCCCATCCACCTGGAACCGATACGTCTTACCAGTTCATAGGGATCCCGGGGTGAGTGTGTGAGGGCCTTCCGGTAGTTTTCGTCATTAAGTTGGTGCAATTGCAGGAAAGCCTCCTTGCGCAGGGTGTGATATGGTGAGGTGCGGAAAATCTCCAGCAGCAGGTCGCTGTAATGGGGGTCGTTTGCCTCTTTGTACATCATCAGGGCGTAGGCAGCCAGATCCGCATTCTCCGATTGAATCAGTCCGGCCCAGGCCTCAGGGTTTTCCCGGTTTTCCCGGATAAAGTTGTTGAGATCTTTGTCTGCAGTGGTATGAAAACGGAAAGTGGGGTCTCCGATGATGTGTGATTCGAGGGTGTTCACGGGCTGGCGCAGGTGTCCGATCCGTACTCCATCAGACAGTAGGCCCATGAACTGATAAGGAAAGTTGTCCTGCAGTACGTTGACCGTGTTCCCGACTGTAACGATGGTGTTTCCCGGGTTGAAAATATAGGCACTTCCAATGTTCTCCGGATGATGGAAAGAGCCGTTGTAACAGGCATCCAATATCATCAGGCGGGCATTGGATGTCATGTTGTCAATGTCTTTCACGTAAAGGTTTCCGCGTTGATCCAGTTCCTCCCTGCCGGGGAAATCATCTGAGGGGCTTGTATGATGCATCCATTCGGTGGGGATGCCGGAGCGCATGGCGAAGTTTTCCATTTGTTCCTCACTGGAGCCGGCATCCTGCATTCTGTTGATGGAGTGCCGGATTCTTTCGGCATACTGACGCATGTCATGGGTAGGGGCGTACCCGCCATGCAGATGCTGGATGTCAATGCTGCCATGTTTGGTCATCAATGCAACGTCCAGTTCTTCGCGTTGCAATTCGTTGATAAGATGGGCTTTGATATGATCATCCATTCCAAAGGTCATGAACCGGAATGAATTGCCGGGTTTGTTTAGCCGGGGAAACTGCTGACTCAGTGCAATCCTTTCAGAAGCCCATGCCACCATACATTCAGAATTGGAGGCATAACCCAGGAAAGTCAGCAAATGGCTCAGTTCATTCTGACCCCTGCGGTCTTCAATTACCTTGTAGAGGTATTCTTCAATTTGTACGTAAGGGTCCCTGCCTTCCTCCAGGGGGCGGATTCGTCCCGAATAGATGTCGGAACTGATATGCTGCGACGAATTTTCTGTAAGCCTGTAATAGTGCCAGGAGGGTCTCTCTTCGTCCTGTCCGATGTATTCGAACTCCAGGTCGAAATCATCATAAAAACGGTCTGAAGCTACGGAGGATTGTTCCCGGGGAAAGTTTTCCTCATGCATCTTGAAGGCCGTTGTCATATGTTGTGCCTCCCTGATCATGGCTACCGGGATGTCTCCGACAAATACAACTCCTTCGAGTGTGGGATCGGCTTCGTGCAAGGCTTGTATTTCACGACGGACATGAGAAGGATTCTCCCACTGATCTGCAAGGATGTAGGTGGAAAGCAATTCCGTTGATTCAAGCATGTCGCGGTAGGCGTACACTGCTTCATTCACCTGCTCATAGGTATTTTGGTCAATAACAATGGCAAAAGCAGCATCATGCCTGTGGGTTGGTTCCGTTAGCTGGGTTTGTGCCTGCACATGGTGAAGACCGATTGACAGGAGAAAAAAACTGAACAATAATACTTTAATGGACATCATGGTATATGGTTAATTTTAAACAGCTGAATTACCTGGTGGACGGTCGCTTGCCATTGCAGGACTATGCTTCTGAAGGGGTGGCCGGTCATGAAAAAAAGTGCCAGGTGTGGGAAATTACCACCTGGCACTTTTGGTCCGGAGCATTTTATGATCCGTAGGCTTTGATTCGGTTAAGTGTTTTCAGTGCTTCATCGCGAATTGCCTTATCTTCAAGTTCATTGTCTTTGATGCGACGACACATTTCCTTGATCATTGTTTTGTTGTACGAATGTGTGAACCAACCGAGTGCTTCAATCATCCGGAGTCGCAACTCTTTGTTGTCCCGCGAGTTAAGTGCAATGTCCACATAGGCGGGTACATTAAAGTGGTAGTTGTAATTTCTCAGGGTTCTGATTTG
>PWIY01000124.1 GCA_003560215.1 Bacteroidales bacterium
CAGAACCGGAGTTTGGTGTGCGGCAAGCTGCCCCGCCAAGATTACCTGAAGCGACCGCCGCGCCTGAAGCGGCGGTCGTAATAATTTTCTTCCAGATGGCTCACGATGACCCCCCGTGATGTGCTGCTGTGGGCAAAATATCCGTTGCCCAGGTAGATCCCCACATGATTGACTCCAAACAGGCCCTTGGTGCGGAAAAACACCAGATCCCCTTCCTGGAGGCGTCTTCGCCTGACCCTGCTGCTCTCCCTGTCCATTTCCCGGGTGGTACGAGGAAGGCGTTTCCCGTAAACATCCCTGTAAACAGCATGCACAAAACCTGAGCAATCTGCTCCGCGCTGTGTATTACCGCCGTAGCGGTAGGGCGTGCCGATCCAGTCGGCCACTGTTCTGATCAGTTCGGGGTTCTCATACCCGGTCAGCGACATACCCAGCTGCCGTTCGTATGGCCTGTACTCGTCAGGTGTCCAGTGCCTTGCGTCGGGAGCGCCACGGAATACACTGCATGAACTGGTACCCATCAGGATGATCAACAGCCAGATTAATTGCGGTTTCCGGGGCCGTCTTTCCGGCCATTTTACGCTTTGGGATTCATTCACGGCGAATTAGCTTATTAACCCATCCCCACAAAAATACCGGATATTTCATCGTTTGCTGTGATTATTTTCTTATTTTGCCGGGCTTTTTTTACACAATGAACGATATGAATATATTAATAACACCGTAAATCCCAAAAACAATCTGTATGACCAAAGACCAATACGAGCTGAATCCCAATCCTCTGGTTCGCTTCCTGAACAAATCGCCTAAAGACTTTACCCGGGCAGACATTATCCGTTTTATTGAGCATGAAAAGGTCGAAATGGTTAATTTTCGCTATGTGGGGGAAGATTTGAGGTTGAAATCACTGAATTTTGTTATTCAGAATCGTGATCACCTGGAAGCAATTCTTTCCTCGGGAGAGCGGGTGGACGGCAGCAGCCTTTTTACATTCCTGGAGGCGGGTTCTTCCGACCTTTATGTGGTGCCACGATTCCGGACAGCCTTCATGAATCCGTTTTCGGAAGTTCCTGCAGTGGATATTCTGTGTTCGTATTATGATAAAGATGGCAACCCCCTGGAAAGTGCCCCGGAGCAGATCATGCGCAAGGCGCATGAGACCCTTTTGGAGCAGACGGGTTACGATCTGGAGGTCATGGGTGAGATTGAGTACTATGTGATCAGCGAGAAAGATCCGCTTTATCAGGCCAACGATCAGCGCGCCTATCATGAATCAGCGCCTTTTGTGAAATGGGAGCAGTTGCGCATTGACGCCATGCGTGCAATGGCGCAGACCGGAGCCAGCATCAAATACTCCCATTCAGAGGTAGGTAACTTTTCGGATGATGAGCATGAATACGAACAAAACGAAATCGAGTTTTTACCTGCCAGTGTGGAGGAAGCCGTTGACCAGCTGATCATTGCGAAATGGATCCTCCGGGAGGTGGGTTACCAGTACGGGGTGACCGTCAGCTTTGCTCCGAAGATCACTGCAGGAAAGGCCGGAAGCGGGATGCACATTCACATGCGGCTGATGAAGGACGGGAAAAATGTAACGCTTAAAAACGGACAGGTCAGCGAGGTGACCCGCAAGGCAATTGCAGGGATCATGGATCTTGCCCCTTCGCTGTCTGCTTTCGGCAACCCCATCCCCACAAGTTATTTCCGGCTGGTGCCTCATCAGGAGGCTCCGACCAATGTTTGCTGGGGTGAGCGCAACCGTTCTACCCTGATCCGTTTGCCCCTGGGGTGGAATGGTTCGGGAGATATGGTAAGTAAAGAAAACCCGCTGGAGGAAACACGGAATCTGGACGTTTCTGACAAGCAAACCTTTGAATTCCGGTGCCCGGATGGAGCTGCCGACCTGTTTTTGCTGATTGCCGGGCTATGTGTGGGCGCAAGACACGGACTTGAGATGCCGGGTGCCCTTGAGTTGGCGGAGAAAACCTATGTGGATGTCAACATTTTTGATGAACAACACAAGGAAAAGCAAAAGCAACTGGATCACCTGCCTGATTCATGTGTGCAGGCTGCAGAATTTCTTCGCAACAAGGTCGGTGTGTACCGGCAGTACGGGGTGTTTTCCGATCGGCTTCTCAATGGGGTGATCGCCAACCTGGAAGCCTATAAAGACGCCAACCTGCGGGAAAGCATCAGCCACAAGCGCGATGAGACCATGGAGCTTGTCAGGCGTTTTCTTCACTGCGGATAGCCTCGGTCAGGGCGCCTGCCAGCCGGCTGGCGCCTAAGCGCAGGTATTTCTTTTTCAGCCATTTGCTGCCGAGAACTTCCCGGGTCAGCCAGTAGTACGACAGGGCTGTTTCCGGGTCGGCTATGCCTCCGGCGGGTTTGATCCCGACCATCTGACCTGTTTTTTTGTGATGATTTTTGATGGCGTCCAGCATCACCAGCATGGCCTGAGGCGTGGCCGCAGGCTGAACCTTTCCCGTGGAAGTCTTGATAAAATGCGCTCCGGCCTGCATGGCGATTTCACTGGCACGACGAATATTTGTGGCCGTTTTCAGCTCTCCTGTTTCCAGTATGACTTTCAGGTGGGCATCCTTGCATATCTCCAGAATGGCAGCGATCTCGTCAAACACAAGGTTGTACTCCCCCTCCAGGAATTTTCCCCTGGAGATCACCATGTCTATCTCCTGGGCACCTTCGTCAATGGCATAGCGGACTTCTGTCATTTTCACAAACAGGGGGGACTGTCCGGCAGGAAAGGCCCCTGCCACAGAAGCGACTTTAATGTCGGTGCCTTCCAGTGTTTTACGCGCCGCAGCTACCAGGGTGGGATACACGCATACCGCTGCCACGTTGGGCAGTTTGTCGGGCATTTCGGCGTAAGACCTCGCCTGATCGCACAGATCTAAGACCTTTTGGGTGGTATCGGATCCTTCAAGTGTGGTCAGGTCGATCATTCCCAGGATGTCGGAATAGGCCTGGGAAAGGTTCAGTGAATCAGCCGGGATTTTCAACAACTGCTGAAGCCTGCTTTCCACTTCGTCATCCTTGATGGCCGGGGTCTGGGTAAAATCAGTGATGTTGTTCATGTTGTAAAGGTAAACCTTTTTTCAAAAATCGTTTTTCGCCGGTGGTTTCCCATGGGGATGGTGCCTTTCTCTGCCCCTCTGCCATTGGGATTTCGCCCTGGCTGCGGGGCTTTCTTTCTCTGCCATGCGGCCTCTGCTTCCGAGGCGGACCACAACCACCAAAAGGCCGCAGGGCGTCCGGCCTTTGCCAGGAGCCTCCCGCCATTACTGCGGGCCCCATTCCTTCTCCCAAAGCCTTTCTGATTCAGGCAGGCCCTGGTCCTGGCTCGACCACGGCACTTCTTTCGGCTATGTTTGTGCAGGGAAAATAAATTGTTTGTATTATTGCAAAGTTGCAAGGAGCGTCAGCACCGACCAACCATCAGGCGCGCAGCGCCGGAACCAACAACCGGAGGGGGCGTCAGCCCCCGACTAACCGGAGGTGCGTCAGCACCGACCAACAACCAAGGGTGCGAAGCACCCGTTAACCGGAGGGCCGCAGGCCCGACTAACCGTCATGCTATGTTGAAGAAAGTACCCCACACCTACGTCATCGTTTTTGCGATCATCATCCTCGCTGCCATCCTGACCTGGATCATTCCCCCGGGCAAGTATGTGGAGGATACCGTTGTGATCGACGGGCAGGAGCAGACCACCCTGACTTTTTACTACGAAGATGAATTGCCCCCTGAGTATGAGATGGAGAGCCAGGTGCAGACCTGGCAGGTATTGTCGGCCCTGTTCAACGGATTTGTCCGGCAGTCGAACATCATTGTTTTCATTCTGATGATCGGCGGAGCTTTCTGGATCATGAACCAGACAAAGGCCATTGATGTGGGCATCATGTCTTTCCTGAACTTTGCCCGGCGGCTTGAAAGCAATCCCATGATGCAACGCATCGGCGTGGACAATCTCATCATCGTGATGATCATGCTGCTATTCAGTATGTTCGGGGCGATTTTCGGGATGGCGGAGGAGACCATTGCCTTTGTGATCATCCTGATTCCGCTGGCCATTTCCATGGGCTACGACAGCCTGACGGGTGTGGCCATGGTGTTTGTTGGGGCCATGCTGGGGTTCGCCGGCGCGGTGCTGAACCCATTTACCATCGGGATTGCCCAGGGGCTGGCGGATCTTCCGCTGTTTTCCGGGATCGAGTACAGGCTTTTTGCCTGGCTGGTGATCAATATTGTCGGGATTGCCTATGTTCTGCGGTATGTGAACCGCATCCGGCGAAAGCCGGAGTCTTCCATCATGTACAAGGAAGATGCCTACTGGCGCGAAAAAGACAAAGGAGAAGCGCAAAACATTACCTACTATACCCCCCGGATGGCCTGGGTGGTGTACGGCCTGGTGCTGCTGGTGCTGGGGATTTTTTCTTTCCTGCATCCCACCACCACCCTGACCATCGGAGCCTCATCGTTTACCCTGGTGATCATTCCGGTGGTAACGGCCATTTATGCGGTGGCCGGGGTGCTGACGCTGCGACGTACAGTGCATTTTTTCATCCTTTTGCTGCTGGCCCTGACCATTGTGTTTCTGATTGTCGGTGTGATGGGGTACGGGTGGTATGTGATGGAAATTGCCACCCTGTTCATGGCCATGGGGATCGCCGCCGGGATGGCGGTGAACAAATCGGCCGATGACATTGCCCTTTCTTTTCTGGACGGGGTGAAGGACATCCTGTCGGCCGCACTGATCGTGGGCCTGGCCGGCGGGATCATCGTGGTGCTGGAACACGGCGGCATCATTGACAGCATTTTGTATGGCCTGTCGCGGTCGCTTGGGCAGTTTGGCAGTGTGGCCTCGGTGGGGGTGATGTATGTGATTCAGACCATCATCAACATTGTGATTCCCAGTGGGTCAGCCAAGGCGGCCATTACCATGCCGATCATGGCGCCCTTCAGCGACCTGATCGGTATTTCAAGGCAGGCCGCTGTGATGGCTTTCCAGTTCGGTGACGGCTTCACCAACCTGATCACCCCCACATCCGGGGTGCTGATCGCGGTTCTTGGTGTGGCACGGATTCCCTACCAGAAATGGGTCCGGTGGGCCGGTCCGCTGGTACTCATTTTGATCATCATCGGCTTCTTGCTGCTGATCCCCACGGTGACCATGGATCTGAGTGGATTTTGATCAGCGCGAAGCGCTGATGGTTGTTGGTTAGTCGTGGCTGGCGCCACTCTGGTTAGTCGGGTGCTTCGCACCCTCCGGTTGTTGGTTTTCATGGGATGAGGATGGTGGGGGTTGCCTGTGGCCATAGGACGAAGCTGAGCGGTTGTTGGTTGGTTAGACCCCTTCGGGGTCAAATGTTAATAGCCACGTGCAATGGTTGATTATTGTCTGACCTCGAAGGGGTCAAATGTTAATGGCCACGTGCAATGGTTGATTATTGTCTGACCCCGAAGGGGTCACATGTTAATAGCCACGTGCAATTATTGATTATTGTCTGACCTCGAAGAGGTCAAATGTAAATAGCCGTAATGTCCGGGTTTATTTATGACCCCGAAGGGGTCACATGTTAATAGCCACGTGCAATGGTTGAATAATGCCTGACCCCAACGGGGTCTCATGTTATAGGTGGGCCATATGTTTCTTGGTCGTATTCATGAACATTTTGTATCTTTGCAATCGCAAACGGCTCCGTAGTTCAATTGGATAGAATAGCAGATTCCGGTTCTGTCGGTTGGGGGTTCGAGTCCCTCCGGAGTCACAAAACCCGTCACCAAACCCTTCTCATACGAGAGGGGTTTTTTGTTGGCAGACAAAACCTGCTTTCATTTGGTAAGGTCACTGTTTTACTTTCAAATGTGCGATCAAATCCAAAAAATATTGCCTTGACCAAATGTCAAGTTTTTCCTTTTCCTTTATGAAGGGTTTGATATCCAAAGCGGCCTGCGATACATCAAGATTGGCAATGCGTTCCTTAAGCAAGTTGAATAGATCAGATTTGTTTATTCGATGCTCTTGCAGTTCTCCGCTTTGGCGGATACGTTCTGAAAGGTGGGGCAAATTAACCGGTATGCCCTGTTTGATATACCACTCCAGGTCGTACCAGTCTCTGCCCTTGACCCTTGTTTTCCATTTTCTGAAAAGCAGCGCGTGCATTTTACCTGCAAACAAGTCGGGCAGGCTATAGCACCCAACGTAAAAAGAGAAAGGGAGCAGCATCAGTTTGTTCTCGGTTGTAAAACCGGGCGGCGGATCTGTATCCGTTTCAAATTTTATTTTGATTTTTGAGGGTCTCCCGGGATGCATGCGCAATATGTCCCCATCCAATAGAAAATCATAAATACTTGTGTTGTTTTTAAGAAATGCGGACTCAACCTGCGATGGTTTGTTTTTATGTTTAATATTGATGGTGATATCAATGCCATGCGAGGCAAACTCCTTTTTAACGGACTCGAGGTATTGGTCAAAGGAAAAGCCGCTATCAGGCTTTAGCAGTGAGAAATCCATGTCTTCCGAAAAACGGTCAAGGCCATAAAAGATTCGTAAGCACGTGCCTCCATAAAAAGCAGCTTTTTCAAAAAAGCCTGCCCTGTAAAGTCCGGCTAGTGCGACCTCCTGCATGATTTCCCGGAAAGCTCTTGTATAATCATTATGCGTCTGCAGGTTATAATGACTTAACATTTGTTGAATCAGCTGCATTGTATCTGTTTTATGAGTTTGTAGAGTGCCCGCAGTTGCCTGCTTTTCCTTCCCGCATCAAGACAGTTTTTAACAGTCACCAGCGAAAAACCCTTTAATTCATCAGGGTCAATCCGCAGCGATTCTTCAAGAAAAGTCAGCATGGCTCGCTGCGTATACAGAGGTAATCCTGGTGTAAAAACAATATAGTCACAAAGGGCCTTTTCTTTGGATGCCATCAGAAACGCAGTACCGTCCGGGTTTTTTTCACTGACTATACCAATACTGTATAAAGGATGAAAACTTTGCACATAAGAAAACCTTCCCAGAGGTGTTTCATAGGATTTTGCCCTTTTTGTTGTAACGGCAGTTACTTCAAAAACTGCTTCCGGCAATAAACCATGGTGTGCCAGGGCATAACTCATTGATACATAAGACGGGCCATACAACAAATTAGAAACCAGCTCAGGGTAAACGGCCCCTTCCCTGTGCTTGTCAGACAGCACATAAAAACCGCGTTTCAGGGCAATAATGTCGTTTTGGGCGACCAATGCCGATATTTTATCATTGGGCGAGCGGTAATCACGCAGTATGCCCAGCAAGGTGTCGTGACCAAATGGCACATTGCCCAACTTTTTTAATTGCTCCACGATGTTCATGTGACAAATTTAAACAAAAATGCACAGATAATCGATTTTTTTTCGATTATCTGTGCATATATCTTTAATAATATGTTTTTCGCACTTTCCCTGCATCGACCAATCAACATGATCTGGAGGAAACAGGTTCCGCTCAAATGCAATTTAATGCAACGTACCGACTGCCGGGATAGACAATCGGCACAAAAAAGGAAACAGGCATATGGGTTTTATGTTTTCGGTGTACGCATTGTCTTTCCCGATGTACGCACCCGAACACTTACTGTTTGTTTCCGTGCACTATCCGGATGAAGGCGAAATCATTATACCCTGAAATACAAGAGGGTATAATTAATGGCTTGTTATTTGATATTTCTCGGGATGAATGAATACGAATATTTAAAACTAAGTTAAAGATAAGTGCTCAGCAACAGCTGAGCTGATTTGCCTTTATTCATCCATAAAACGGACTTCAATGACACAAAAAATTTTCTCAGGTATGCTCAAAATCATCTTGCTTTCATTCATCCCAATGGTAATGGTATCATGCAACCCACAGCTGCTTTCCCCGGGTATTAAAGGAAGCGGGATCATCGTCACGGAAGACAGAAAGATTGACGATTATTCCGCCATCGATCTCAGGCTGCCCGGCAATGTGAAAGTTTCCGCAGGTGACCGGTTTCAGCTGCAGGTAAGTGCCGATGACAACATTATCGGCGAAATAGATACTTTCATAAGAAATGGGACCCTTATCATTTCGCAGAATAAAAACTTTATAAACCCCACGATAGACATTCATGTTTCATTGCCTTCGGCAGAAAAAATATCGGTCAGCGGGTCAGGTGATATACTGGTTGGTGATGTATTCACCGGCGAGGAAATGTATTTCCGGGTTCGGGGTTCAGGAAGTATAACCACGAAGGTGGATGCCGAAGTAATTCACTCCACAATAGCCGGATCCGGTAGCGTTAACCTCTCCGGAGAAGCTTACCTGCAAAACATACAGATAGCAGGCTCAGGCTCATTAAATGGCTATGACCTGAACACATTGGTTAGCCGGGTAACGGTCAACGGGTCTGGAAACAGTTATATCTCTGTGGAAGAGCACCTTGAGGTTAAAACCAATGGCAGCGGAAATGTGTATTTCCGCGGTAATCCACATCAGAAACTGGTGATGCGGGGAAGCGGGAAGGTCTTCAATACCGATTAACCGGGTTGTTAAAGATTAACCAGTTTTTATGGATTAAGCACGTTACGTGTTTATCAGATCCGGGTCGTCTTTTTGAAACTTGGGATGCCAATGTCTTGTCACAAGTCAGTTTGGCGAAGCCATCCGGCGCAAGCAGAAGCTAAACTGCATGATATCCCAACTTTTTTCGGTTTTATCAGCGCTAAATGCAGGTTGATTAACTATTTTTCATTAGTTTGGTCAAATCATTTCTTCAAATCAACCTGTAATGAAAATAACAAGAAGAATCATTATTGCCCTGGGATTGATTGTTGGTTCAATGAATACAAGCCCTGTCAAGGCAATAAACCTTGCTGATAACCCCCATGCGGAATTTAATCATAAAGCCTTGTTCTCATGCGGTGATTCGATAACATTTATTTATAGAGAAGAGGTGGTGACCTACGGAACAGTGGAGCGTGGCGGCTTGTGCTGGATGGATCGCAACCTGGGTGCAAGTCACGTACCTGAATCCTTTGGTGATCCCAAAGGTTTTGGTGATCTCTTTCAGTGGGGCAGAGGTGATGATGGGCACCAGGACAGAGGAAGTGAAACAACAGACTTACGAAGCAGTTCAGAAACCCCCGGTCACAATAAATTCATTTTACTTGATGGCTCTCCATCAAACTGGCTGAAACGGATAATCCCAGCCTTTGGCTGGGTGTTGATGGCACCAACAATCCTTGTCCGCCAGGATGGCGTCTGCCATCGTCCTCTGAAATAGATTCAGAATACAGAAGCTGGAGTTCACGTGGTACTGAAGGGGCTTTTCTCTCCACCCTAAAGTGGCCGGGCAATGGCTCTCGCTTATCCAACACGGGTGAATTAGACGGCAGGGGAGAATACGGAACAGTTTGGACTTCCGACGAGGGTGACTCTGACATCCGTATGGCATATTACGAGAGCGGCGTCATGAGAGGTAACGCGCACAGGGCATCTGGTTCCGGCGTACGTTGCGTCAGAGGTTTAAACGAAAGTCATTCATCCGCACGGAAACATTTCTTTTACGTTGAAGTTTCGCAACCCCATTCTTTAATTGCAGATGCCGGAGAGGATGTTGAAATTACATTGGGTGACAGCATATCAATTGGCGGCAACCCCAGTGCAGACCTTGGCTATGGTAACTACACATACCAGTGGACGCCCGGTGATTATCTGGATGATCCCAATTCCCCCAACCCGGTAGCTACACCCCCAACTACTACAGAGTACCACTTGCTTGTCACCGACAAAAATAATTGCACAGCTGAAGACAGCATTGAAGTTTCCGTAAGGCACATTCCACCGGAGCTGGAATTTAGCATAAACGATGAAAGCTTTGACTCTGGTGAATTATATGCCTTTTGCTACGACCAGCCTGTCAACATTAAACTGACTGAGGTTCATGCCGGATCGCCCCCATTTGAAATTGTGATAACCATCAACGAAGAAGACGATTATGTTTTTTCGGATGTTGACCTTGCAAACCCCCGGCTTTTTGAAGGAACCCCTGATGTAGGACTCCATTCAATTACGTTTACAAAAATTGCCGATGCCAACGGTGCAGTGGTTGAGGATCCGGAAGTGCTTTACAACGCTTTGATTGAAGTGATGGATCTCCCCGTGGCGGAAATTACCCCCGATGGGGATCTGGAGTTCTGTGAAGGTGGTAGCGTTGAACTTACCGCCAGTGAAGCCCACGAGTACCTGTGGAGGATGGGGGAGACCACCCGGAGCATCATCGTGGATCAAAGTGGAGGCTTCAATGTAACTGTCACCGATGCCAACGGATGCCAGAACACCTCCGATGTGGTGGAGGTCATCGTGTGGGATCTGCCGGATGTTTCATGCCCCGATGATCTTTTGGTAAGGTTCAGCGATCAGGCATTTGACCTTAAAGGCGCCAATCCGGGGGGAGGCACATACACAGGAGAAGGTGTTTCAGATGGTCAGTTTGATCCGGTTGAGGCAGGGGCCGGGACATGGATTATTACCTACAACTACACGGACGATGTTACCGGATGTGAAAACAGTTGTTCATTTGAAATTGAAGTAACGGATGATACCAGCATCCGGGAAACAGACCAGGACAATGTGCAGGTATTTCCCAATCCAACCACAGGCCTGATCAATATTACCTCTGAACAGCCTATACAGAAAGTGATGATGTATGACATGCAGGGGCAGTTGGTTTATTCTTCAAACGTTGATGACCAAAGCCACATCATGCATGTTACTGAGATGAATCAGGGGGTGTATTTTTTGCAAATCTTGCTAAAAGATGGCGTTCATACACAAATGGTTCAGATTAAATGACAAGGAAAATAAAACCAATCACCATGAATATAGTTAACTCCCTGATAAGAATATCATTTTTTCTTTTTCTCTTCCTGATTGCCAGCCTGGCCTTTTCACAAAGATCTGGTTATTTGTCTCCGGCTAAAAACGGCACTCCCAGAATTATTATGGGAGATACTGCCGTAATCGCACTGAAGGGCTATAAGGCAGGCACCATACAGTGGCAGCAGTCTTTTGACCATGAACACTGGGAGGATATTGATCAGGCAACGGCCGACAGCCTGATCACCGTGCCCGAAGATCACACGTTTTATCGTGCCAAAATTATAGATGGTACGTGTGATCCTTGTTTCTCGGAAATCTTTTCTGTTATACCAGTGGAAAAGGAGGAAGCTGTCGTGGAGATTTCGGACCATTATTTACCTGGTAAGTTTACTGAAAGGCTTGAAAACGAGATCTCTGATTTGG
>PWIY01000156.1 GCA_003560215.1 Bacteroidales bacterium
AAAAAGTCAACCTGATGTGTTCCTTGAAGCTGCCTTCCGGGAGTCTTCCCCCAAATCCGCCAAAGGAAGAAGGATCCTTCGGGAACGTGATCTCAAACTGCCCCGCCAGCAGCACATTTTCCATTTCGGTTGGCTCGGGGAGTTGGAAGGTGGCTGCGCATCCCATAAAAAAAGGAATCACAACAATGGAGAACAGTAAGCGAAAAGCAGGTTTCATGGTGAGGGGTGTTTATGATATTAAATGATTAACGTATGTATTTTGATCATTGATTTGTTCCGTCTTCCAGCTGTTCCCGGATCCTTTCCAGGAAAACCAGGTAGTCGCTGTCGGGGTATTGGGCCTCGAAGTCGGCTATCATAGCGGGCATTTCGTCGTGTGACTGCCCGGCTGTAAATTGTTCGGTGAGGTAGGCGGCCTTAAAAAACTCCAGGGGTTTTCCAGAAAAGAACTCCGGTGCCCTGTCCAGTGTGTGGGCAAGGATTTCGCGGGCTTCCCGCTTTGCTGCCCGGGTTTGCACAAATTCGTCATAGTCGAAGGCCGGATCGGTGTATATGCTGTGCCAGTAGGTAAACAACAGGTGGTCATAGGCATGCAGGGAAGTGAAAAACAAGGGGTTTTCTGTGGAAACCGAGGCAATGGCATCTTCCCAGATCTCAAAAACCTCACCGGGAACCTGGCGGTCATCCGACATGATGCGCAGGTAGTTGGCAGAGGCCACCACAATTCGGGCCACCTGGTAATACAATTTTCGGTCTTTGCGGATCAGTTCATGGATGTCGGGTGGCAGCTTCCCCGACTCGTAAGCGGCATCGATCTTTCGCATTTCTTCTTCCAGGTTGGCCAGCATGCCCTTGTTGATGGCCCGGTAATTGGAAATGTCATCCGAATAGTTGTACACGCAGCTGCGGGGGTCCTCGTGGTTAAACGTATTGTAGAAAGCCTGGATGTCGCAGAGGTCTCCATTCATTTCAAATCCCTGGTCGGGGTCAAGGGAAAGCTCCAGGTGGTATTCGCCCCCGGGTTCCACGATCAGCGACGGGGCTCCGTAAAAGTTCAGGGTCACAAAAACCGGCCGGTCGGTGGTTACGGTAAAGCTGAAATTGCCCTCAGGGCACAACTCGGTCACATCGGTGAAAAACCGGTTGGTCACCCCGTTTACGGGCGTCGTGAACTGGATCCTTTCAATGGGGTGTCCGGAATAATTTCCGCTGATCACCGCTTCCCGGGGCTCCGGACCGCATCCCGCGAAAAAAAAGATCAGGCCGGTGATCAGTACAAAGCGATTAATGAGTTTCATAGTGGAGGTTTTGGGTGAATGGTGAAGGGCCTATGCTTCAGGAACCATGTTGGTTGAATGCTGAAGTGAATATCGCCCGGGTGTGGTCAGGTGCAGAAACCGAAAACAGGCATTGTGGCCGGGTAAAACCTGCAGTTTCCTTGCTTTGGCTTTGGTTTTTGTGTAAACTGGGAAAAAAGCATGAAAACAGAATAAAAATCAGCATTCATGCATAAAAGTATAAAAAAACACAACGAAGCGTCATTTATAACAAATAAAAAATTTAAATTTTTTCAACCAACAACCCATCCCGCACTTATCCGGCGCCCCGGAACGTGTATTTGCCTCTCAACCCCCCGCCAGATCAGCAAAACGTATTAACCAACCAACCATCCTCCCGGGTTTCATTTTATATTTTGACCCCAATTTACCGGGGTCGTTTTATCATTTAGGGCGATTGTAACACTTGCTTGTGGCTTCTTTGTTGCTGATTTTGACACATATCAGATTTTCATGCACCGATCAACGACCCGAAAAACCAATGTCGCACGCAGCATCCTTCAGTATGGCGTCATGGCCCTGTTGCTGCTGGCGGTGATTCGTTCCTTTTTCATCGACCTGCGATTTGGCAGTGCTGCGCCTTCCGATGAGGTGCATTCGTTTTATACGTATCTGAACAACGGCAACCTGGCCTGGTCCATGACCGCGGTGAACCTCCTTCTGGTGGTGCTGCTGATTGTGGCCATCATTTTTGTAGGAAAGCTTTTTTGCAGTTATATCTGCCCCCTGGGCACGATCTCTGAGTTTTTCGGAAAGATCGGACAGAAGTATAACGTGCGTTTTGATGCGGGCAAACGTGCCGACAAGGCGCTCCGTTCGCTGAAGTACGTCTTTTTGTTTCTCACGGCCTACATCGCCCTGGAGGCTTCCACCTTGTTTTCGGTGCAGATCGATCACAACATTGCGGGCATCCGCCTGCTGGGGATCGATTTCAGTTACATTACCGGCGGGGTGATCCTGGGTGTGTTTGTGGCAGGGTCGGTGTTTTCCAGGTTGTTCTGGTGCAAATACCTCTGCCCGGTGGGGGCCATTTCCAATATTTTCAGGTATTTCCTGCTGATTGTCGGGCTGGCGGCCATTTACGTGATTCTCTATTCCTTTAACATCCATATCCCCATCCTGTTGTACATCGGGCTTGCCTGCCTGATCGGTTTTATTGTGGAGATTGTGGACTCACCCCTGCAGAAGGTCAACATGCTGAAGGTGACCCGCCATGAGCATCTTTGCACCGAGTGCGGCAACTGTACGCAGAATTGCCCCCAGGGCATTGACGTGGCCCATGAAACCAGGGTGACCCATCCCGACTGCAATATGTGCGGCGACTGTGTGGAAACCTGTCCTGAAAGCGGGGCACTGACCATCAACAACATCCGCATCAAATGGTTCCCCCTGATCCTGGTATCGCTGCTGATCATCATGGTGACCATTGCCGGGCACCGTGTGGAGGTGCCGGCCACGGAAGATTACTGGGGCAGCGGGGATCACCCGGAGGAGGCATTTTTCCT
>PWIY01000217.1 GCA_003560215.1 Bacteroidales bacterium
CACGTAATTGTAGCTTTCGGGAAAAAAGCGATCATATTTCGCCGTCTGTTACATTGATGTTTTCTGTTTAAAATTATTGGGTTCCGGACCTCGGTGCACGATCGTTTGCGATTGACAGTGTTCCGGTACCACAAATAAGCAATTATCCATGCATAACGGGCAACTTAACCCTTACCGGCTTGTTTTAATCCTCCTGTTGTGGCCTCTTGGGGTATCAGGCGGAACCCAGCCTGCCGATACCCTGATCATGCTTGAGCCCACAGAAGTTGCCTCACCCAGGCACCGGACATTCAGCGCCGGCCACAGCATTCATCAAACAGACAGCACAGTACTTGCACGTTATGGCCAAAGCAGCCTCGACCATTTATTGTCCAGGCAAACAGGTATTTTCATCCGGAATTACGGACCGGGGGTGCTTGCCACCAGTTCCCTGAGGGGAGGGTCAGCCGGGCAAACAGCCCTGGTATGGAATGGATTCAACCTGCAGAGCCCCGCCACCGGCCAAACAGACCTTTCCCTGTTCCCTGTTTTCTTTACCGATGATGCCGGCGTACAGTACGGAGGAGGCAGCGCCCTCTGGGGCAGCGGCAGCATGGGTGGAGCCATCCACCTGAACAACAACAGACCTGCCGGAAGGAGTTCCTTTGCACGAGCACAGATGTCCGCTTCCGATATGGGTGAGGCAGCCCAATACCTTGACCTGTACGGGAGCCGCAACCAAACAGCTTCCCGCCTCAGGGTTTTTCACAAAAACTCTGACAATGAGTATCGTTACAAAAACACCCGCATACAGGGCAACCCGACACTCACCCAGCAACACGCATCATTGCAGCAATACGGAATCCTGCATGAAACCTATTTTGCACCCGGAACACGCCATCAGGGTTCACTCAGATTGTGGTGGCAGCAAAACAGCCGCCAGATCCCCCCTGCAGCAATGGCCACACACACCGGGGCTTACCAGGAAGACGATGCACTGAGGGTCACCGGACAGTGGCAGTATCACATGGACCGAAGCAGCATTACATGGCGCGGTGGTTATTTCAATGAAGGGTTGCTTTATCTTGACAGCCTGAACCAGTCGAGCCTATCCTCCTCTCAAACATTTGTGCAGGAAGCGGAAGCGCTGTTTTGTGTTGCACAGGGTATTTCAGCCAACACCGGGGTTAAAACAAAGTGGATCAAGGCAGAATCTGATTCCTATAAGGGAAACAAACAGGAGCAGTTAATTTCGGTTTTCGGATCACTGAGATGGGAGTTTCTCAGTGATCAGCTGCAGTTCCTGGCCAGCGGCCGTCAATCATTCACAAACCATCAGACACCCCCCTTCGCTCCCTCTTTCGGATTATCCTGGCAGCCCAACCCCCGGATACTGGTCAGGGCCAATGCGGGGAAAAATTACCGGTTGCCCACCCTCAACGACAAATACTGGGATCCGGGTGGCAATCCCGACCTGAAACCCGAGCAGGGATGGAGCCAGGATTTGGGAATCAGCTATTTCAATCAAACCGGGATTCCGGCACACCTTGCCGGCCACCGGGGCAAAGAACCAACCTTCGGCATCAATGAAATCAGCCTTACCGGATTTCACCGCAGGGTGAACGAATGGATTATCTGGTTGCCAGGGCAGGGAAGCATGTTCTGGAGTCCGCAAAACCTCATGGAGGTGCAAAGTTACGGGCTGGAAGCAAGGATATCGGGCAACATCAGACTGCAGAAGGTTTCAGTGAGCTGGCAGGGCCGCTGGGATCACACCATCGCAAAAAACACCCGTACACATAGCCCGGGAGACAGATCCGCCGGCAAGCAGCTGATATACGTTCCCAAAAATTCTTTGGGTTACAATCTGGATATCGGCTACCAAGCCTTCACCCTGAATTTTGACCATCAGTTCACAGGGAAAAGATATACCGCCAAAGACCACAGCGCCTGGCTTGATGCGTATCAAACAGGAGACATCACACTGCAATGGCAGACCAGTGTGAACCGGCACAGTATATCGGTATTTACCACGATCAGCAACCTGTGGAATGCCTCCTATGAAGTGATGAGCGGCCGGCCCATGCCCCTGAGACATGCCAGGGCCGGTATAAGCCTGCAGTTACTAAATAAAAAACAGGAAAACTGAGACAACCAATCTTTAAATATTTAAAAAAACAAAAAAATCTATCCCATGCATCAAACATCTACCCTGAAAAAATCCTGAAAATGGCAGTTGCCCTGCTGTTGTTTACCACATTCACCGGCACATTTGGCGCAACCCTTTACGGGCAGACCACCTCTGGCTTCAGTGAAATTGAGCTGGATGAAGAAAGCTACTGGAATGGCTCTGACGATTCAGGCGGCTTTGAAAGCGGCAACCTTTTCTTTCTGAACCATTTCACCTGGTGGGATGAAAACACCTACAGCTGGAGCGGGTTTGCCGTTTCCAATGTAACCGACAATGAAACCCCGGGTTACGGGAACCATTACAGCGCTTTTACCGGTGAACCCTGGGAAGACAACCCGAATTATGCCGTGGCATACGTTTCTGATCCCAACACCTTTGAAAACAGCATGTTCATCTACCCCAATGAAGATGCCAAAGGAGGGTACTTCCGGGAAATGGTCGTCACCAACAACACCTACACCGCCCTTGCCATGCGCGACGGGGATGATTTCTCAAAGCAATTCGGCGGGGAAGACGGAGATGACCCGGACTGGTTCCTGCTGACTATCGTGGCCTGGCATGGCGGGGATGAAATGGGAGAAAAAGAATTTTACCTGGCTGATTACCGGTTTGAAGACAACGACAAAAATTACATTGTGGACAGCTGGGAAAGGATTTCACTGGAAGG
>PWIY01000093.1 GCA_003560215.1 Bacteroidales bacterium
CCCATGGGTTTAAGATCCACAAACCCCAGTTCTTCAAGCGCGGCTGTCACACCATAATCGTTGGCGCAGGTGATGCACGCTTCAACCACCACGCCATCAAGCTCCATATCCCTGACTTGTTCCTGAATCCTTACGTTCTCCGCCAGCAATTTGGCAGAGGGGCCCCATACGATCAGGGTGACCTCTTCAAACCATCCTGAAGCCTTGGCTTCATGGGTGTACATGAATGCTACCCGTTCTGCCAGGTATGGATCGTCACTGGTCCATAATACCACCAGTTTGTCCTGATCAAAATATTCACCATGTTCCTGTGCCTGGAGGTTCAACCCAAGAAAACCGATCATTATCAATGCAAAAACTTTCACCATTGTCATACTTGCTGTCTTTTAATGTGAATAATTCGGAAAATATTCCTTTTGTTACAAGTTGCAACAAACTCCTGGTCCAATGGTTCAAAATCCTGGCTACATGTGTTGTGGATAAAACGCAGGTAAAAATTCGATCAACAGGCGAAAAAATGTTTTTTTATTGTTTTTTTCGTAGTTTAGCCTGTACGAAAACTTCGATTTATGAGCTATATCCCTGACCCTGATCGTTACGATCAGATGCGGTATAACCGCTGCGGCAACAGTGGTATCTTGCTGCCGGCACTTTCCCTTGGTCTCTGGCATAATTTCGGGGATGTGGACGTCTTTGAGAACGGCCGCCGGATCCTGCGCCGGGCTTTTGATGCCGGAGTCACTCATTTTGACCTGGCCAACAATTACGGCCCGCCCCCGGGGAGTGCTGAATTGAGTTTTGGCCGGATGCTGGCCGGCGACTTCCGGAACCTGCGTCACGAAATGGTCATTTCAACCAAAGCCGGCTATTACATGTGGCCCGGGCCATACGGTGACGGTGGGTCGGCAAAATACCTGATCAGCAGTCTGGAGCAAAGCCTCCGACGTATGGGTCTGGATTACGTGGACATTTTTTACCACCACCGGCCGGATCCGGATACCCCGCTGGAGGAAACCATGCAGGCCCTCGATCGCCTGGTTCGTGACGGGAAGGCCCTTTATGCGGGAATTTCCAATTATCCTGCAGATCAGGCTGATGAGGCCATCGGGATCTTGCGCGAACTGGGAACCCCGTGCCTGATCCACCAGGCAAAATACTCCATGTTTGAACGCCGGGTGGAAAGGGGGTTGCTTGATGTGCTTGAGAACCAGGGGGTTGGGTGTATTGCCTTTTCGCCTTTGGCACAGGGGCTGCTTTCCGACAGGTATCTGCAGGGGATCCCTGAAGGGTCAAGGGCTGCCAGGTCTGACGGGTTTTTGAAACCGGAGCAGATCACCGATGAGACCATCCGAAAAGTTCACCGGTTGAATGAGATGGCCAATCAGCGGGGGCAAAGCCTGGCTCAGATGGCCATTGCCTGGCTGTTGAAAGACAGTCGTGTAACTTCTGTGCTTATTGGTGCCAGCAGTGTTACACAGCTTGAACAAAACCTGGAGGCCCTGAATCAGGGCAGGTTTACCGCTGATGAACTGGATCAGATCAATCGGCTCCTGCAATAACTCCCCTTACAATGAAAGCCGGCAAGATAAAAATCGTGGTCATTGATGACAACCCGGACAACCTGGTTACTTTTCGTGCACTGATTCAGGAGATCTTACCCGGGGCATCGCTTTTTACCGCCACTGATGGCCGGGAAGGGATCAGACAATGCCAGAAAGAAGACCCCGATGTGCTTTTTTTGGATGTTGTGATGCCCGGCATGGATGGATTTGAGGTATGCAGCCGGGTAAAGGCTGATCCGGTTACCCGTGATATTCCTGTTGTTTTTATCACGGCCATAAAAGGAGACCGGGAAAGCCGCGTACGGGCGCTTGAGGTGGGAGCTAAGGGGTTTCTGGCCAAGCCCATTGATGGTTATGAGCTTCAGGCCCAGGTGAATGCCATGGCCAAGATCAGGGCGGCACACAGGGCAAAGCAGGCGGAAAAATCCAGGCTGGAGGAGCTTCTGCGCGAAAAGGAGGATAAGTTCACCCTGATCTTCAGGGAGAGCCCTGTGCCGGCTGCACTGATCAAACTGGATGGACTTCGGTTGCTGGAGGTGAATCAGGCGTGGGCCTCCCTTTCCGGGTTCGGCACTGAAGAAGTCCTGAACCATTCATTGACGGAGTTGGGGGTGATTGATCAAAAGACCCGCAGCCAGCTAGCCGAAGCCTATAGAAAGACCGGATGCATCCGTCAGAAAGAGATTTCCATCAGCACAAAGAGCAAAAAGTCGCTGGTTGTGCTGGCCTCAGCCGTGCCGGTGAATATTTCCGGTGAAGATTGTGTCATCACCCACCTGGTGGACATCACCGAAAAAAAACGCAACGAAAAGGCCCTGCGCCATCGCCATGAGCTGATGCGCTATATCATTGAACATGATCGCAGTGCCATTGCGGTGCACGATAAGGACTGCAGGTACATATATGTGAGTCAGCGTTACTTGAAGGATTATCATGTCAGGGAAGCTGATGTGATTGGCAAGCATCATTATGAAGTGTTTCCGGATTTGCCGCAAAAATGGCGGGAGGCACACCGGAAAGCTTTGGAAGGGCAGGTTTCCGCCATGGATGATGATCCGTACCACAAAAAAGACGGGACGATCGAATGGACGCGATGGGAGTGCCGGCCCTGGTACGAGGCAGACGGGAGTATCGGAGGATTTGTGGTGTATACGGAAGTAATCACCGATCGAAAGAACATCGAGCTGGAGTTGCTGGCAGCAAAGGAAAAGGCGCAGGAAAGCGACAGGCTTA
>PWIY01000242.1 GCA_003560215.1 Bacteroidales bacterium
ATCTCGGCCAGCACAGAGGCCGGACTGTTGTTGGCAGGGAAATAAGCGAACCACCCGGGATGCTGCCAGTGCGTAATGCCCGGCATCACCACCTTTTGAAAATCGCTGAAGATCGAATCCATCGATTCCCCGTTTTCAGGCGGAGCGCCGGGCAGGCGTGCCAGAATCTCACCGGGAGCCACCTTCGACTTCACCGGGTATTGTTCCACATGTTCAAAATAGTCGGCCAGCCAGTCAACAAAGGCATGGCCGTAATGGCGAAAAGTATCTTTATCCATGTTATTGTGGTTTGACCACGAAGTTATGGATTATTTTCAGTTGTGCGCTGGCCATCATCCCGACCCGCCCGGCCGGGAACATGCCCCGGGTAATCACACAGGAATCAACCCCATCAGAAAGGAAGGTCATCAAACCAACCCCCCCGGCCGGGAACATGACCCGGATAATCATGCAACGATCAACCTCATCAGAAAGGAAGGTCATCGTCCTCGCCGATGGGCGGCAGAGGCTCATCGGTGGCTGGCGGTGTATCATAGGGCGAAGGAGCATCGGACTGACCCGGGCCCGCATCCGGGGCAGACTTGTCAATCTTCCAGGCCTTCACATCGGTGTACCATCTGCCGTTAAACTCACGACTCTCGATATTGACTGAGGCGGTGATCCTTTCCCCCTCTTTCAGGGAAAACTGGTCAATTTTATCACCCCACAGGGCAATACAGACCTTCCGGGGGTAAGGGCCTTCGGTTTCAATGATGAATTCCTGTTTGCGCCAGGGGCCTTTGCGCCCTTCGCCGCTTTGCTCGGGCAGAATAGATATGACAGTTCCGTTAATTTCCATAATAATTTACCTGGATATCAGAGATTTAAAAATCATTTGTTACCGGTGCGATTGTATCGCCGGAGGCGTTCATACCCGCAACCGGAGGCGTTTATACACGCCATTCATTCCTGCCAAAAGTAACAGAAATTTGCCATACAGGCAAACCGCCAGGCCATGACCGGGTGAGGCATCAGTCAAACCGCCTGGCCATGTCCGGGGAAGGCCTCAATCACCATGAAGGGACGATCCCGGCAGGTACGGCACCCCGGCAGGGGCGGAAACCGGGCATTCGGGGCACCCCGGCCTTCATGGTCATTAAACCACAAAACCCCTCACCCCGAAGGGTACCTTGTCATTGCAGGAGATCACCAGGGTATGATCTTTGATCCAGCTGAACTCCACATCCGCTTCCACATCCACCGCAGAGATCTTTTCCAGGTCCGCTTTTTTAAGCACCTTGTTCTTGCGGTAAAAAGCAGCTTTGAACTCACTGGCGTAAAAAGTTTCCAGAGCCACCAGCCTGTCGTTGATCTGCCGCCACCTTCCCCGGCGATCGGTTCGCCGCAGCTCATTCAGTTTTGGCTGCAGCTCCATCTGGTTCAGGGGCAGGGCCGCACCGCGTATATCACTGACGTCAATGTGCACATGAATATCCTGGGAGAACCCCCCTCGCAGCCCCAGCACCCCAAGCACCCGAATGCCGCTGTCCATTTTCCGGCCGGTGGATATATTTCCGTAAATGATGCTCGCCTCCGAACTGGCATAAGCCCAGGAAGACTCCGGCTCATCGGGCAGCACCTGGCGGCAGTGACCCAGCAGCCGTAATTTTTCCCGGTCCATGATACAGCCGGGCACATATTGTTCCGTGCTCAGGGGGATGATCCGCAAACCCGGAATGTGTTTTCTGATAAACTGTGTCAATAACATATCTGGATGAAAGATTAAATTAAACCGATCAAATATAACAGATTAATCTATGATGCATTCGTAAAACATTATATTTTTTTGCCGTTCCGTATAATTTTCACAGCTTTATGTCGGCAAAACGGGGTACAACTCCGTTCGTATGCCTATAATCCTTATTTTTAGCCGGAAAAATTCTGACCTGTATTATTGTATTATTCAATTACTAACCAACCTAACCAAGCAAGATGAAGCGTTTACACATTTCCCTGTTTGTTTTATTGCTGGTGCTTTGCGGAGAGGTGACCGCGCAGACTTCCCGTGTGATGGGACTGCGTGAAAACACCCCCTCTGTATTTGCACTGACCAATGCCGAAATTGTCACCGAGCCCGGAAGCAGTATTTCCGGGGCGACCATGGTGGTTCGCGACGGCACCATTGAATCCCTGGGCCGCCGCGTGAGCATCCCCTCCGATGCAAAGGTGATCGACATGGAAGGCAAAAAGATCTACCCGGGATTCATTGACATGTTTGCCCACTATGGGCTTCCGGAGCCCGAAGGCAAAGACAACATTCACTGGAACCAGCAGATCCGTTCCCATTACAGCAGTGCGGACGGATTCAGCCCCGATGAGGAGATGGCCGGAGTACTCCGTGCCCAGGGGTTCGTGGTGGCACAAACCCTGCCCGAACACGGACTTTTCAGGGGTTACAGCAGCATCACCACCCTTGGCTCGCGCGAAGCCAACCGTGAAATGATCCGTTCCGATTACGCCCAGATGCTGTCATTCCGCCCCTCCAGGGAGCTCGGATCGCGCTATCCCACATCAGGAATGGGAGCCATCTCACTGATCCGGCAAACATTCCTTGATGCAGAGTGGTACCGTGAGGCCCACAATGCATACAATACGCAACAGGGCCTCGAACGCCCCGAAACCAACAAAGCACTGGAAGCCATTGACAACGCCCGTCATCAGGATATCCCCTTCATCATGGAAGCGGAAGACGAGAACTGGGTGACGCGTTCACACGCCGTCGCCTCAGAGTTCGGACTGAATGTGCGGATACG
>PWIY01000299.1 GCA_003560215.1 Bacteroidales bacterium
ACCCGGGTAAAGAAAAATCCCTCCTTTGATGAGGTTCCGGTGAAAATCAGACACCAGCGAACCAATGTAGCGCGAGGTATACGGACGGTAGCTCTCCGGGTGATCTTCCTGGCAGTATTTGATGTATTGTTTCACCCCTTCCGGAAAGTAAATATAATTGCCTTCGTTGATGGAGTAAATATTCGCTTTTTCCGGGAAATGCATATCCGGATGCGAAAGGCAGAATATGCCAACGGAAGGATCCAGGGTAAATCCGTTCACCCCTTTCCCTGTTGAATACACAAGCATGGTGGAAGAACCGTAAATCACATATCCTGCTGCGGCGAGATTCACCCCCGGCTGTAATAGGTCTTTTTCGGTGCCACCACCGACTTCAGTAACCCGGCGGTAGATGGAAAAGATGGTTCCTATGGAAACATTTGCATCGATGTTGCTGCTTCCGTCGAGCGGGTCAATGGCAATTACATATTTGCCCAGTTCGGAAAAATCGTCACGGAAAGAAATTACTTTTTCGTTCTCTTCAGAGGCGATTGCAGAGCATTCTCCGCCTCCTTTCAGCGCGGTAATGAAGGTTTCATTGGCGAATACATCCAGTTTTTTCTGGGTTTCACCCTGGATGTTCTCGCTGCCCACGCTGCCCAGAATATCCACCAGGCCGGCGGCATTGATCTCGCGGTTCACAATTTTGGCCGCTGTGGCAATGTCGTTCAGCAGTCGTGTGAGTGCTCCTTTTGCATGGGGATACTCAGATTGTCTTCGGATGATAAATTCGGTAAGTGTGGTGATCTTGCTTCTTTGCATCATGGCCCGGATGATTGATTTGGTGATTGTTTTGTTGATCAGAAACAAATATATTGCTTATTTGGCTCTTCCCAGATCTGATTCCAATTTTTCTTTGAGCAAAGCCAGGGCTGCATTCGCTGCACGCAGGATATTTCTCTCTCTGTTGTCGCCAAACCGCAATTTTCTGCTGACCACAGAAGAAGGGCCTGCCACAGATATGCAAACGGTACCCACAGGTTTACCCTTACTTCCCCCTCCGGGGCCTGCGATGCCTGTGATACCTATGGCATATTCGCAATTCAATGCCTTTTTGGCTCCGGCTGCCATGGATTCCGCCACTTCTGTGCTGACTGCACCGTGGTTGCCGATCAGGGCCGGGCTGACATTCAGCAGGGTTTCCTTGATCCGGTTGGCATAGGCCACGATACACCCGTTGAACCACTGAGAACTCCCGGGGATGCCGGTGATCCGGTGGGCAATGTAACCGCCTGTGCAACTCTCTGCAGTCCCCAGTCTGAGGCTGTGCTTTTTCAGAATTTGCCCTGTAATGCCTTCCAGGGTGTCATCGTCATACCCCCAGATGTATCCGGGAATGATCCCGTGCAGTTTTTCAATTTCCTGATTCAGGGTGTCTACCAGATTTTTTTCCCGGTTTCCTGTGGCTGTAAGCCTGAGTTTCACAACTCCCGGAGATGGGAGGTAAGCCAGCCGGATCGTTTCAGGCAATGATCGCTCCCAGGAGGCAATCAGTTCAGCCAGTGCGGATTCTCCGACTCCATGGGTCAGAATGGTTTTGTGGATAATGAACTGCTTCCTGTCCTTGTTTTTCAGCGAAGGGATCACCTGGTGGTCCATCATTTCCTTCATCTCAAAAGGAACACCCGGCATGGCCACAAAAAGGGTGTTGTTTTGCCTGAATACCAACCCCGGTGCTGTTCCATGGGGGTTTCTGATCACATCGGCTTTTTCGGGTATCTCAGCCTGCCTGCGGTTTACTTCGGTGACCTCCATGCCTCTGCGCATAAAGAATTGACGGATATCTTCCAGCACAACCGCATCCTGCCGGAATGCACAATTGAAAAATTTGCAGAGCGAACGTTTGGTGATGTCATCGCGTGTGGGTCCCAGCCCTCCCGTGACCAACACAAGGTCTGAGTGATCCGCAGCAAATTCCAATGCCCTGAGAATCCCGGATTCCTCATCTCCCGTAGCCTGTATCTCCCTGACCTTGATCCCGGCCAGGTTCAGCCGCGATGCGATCCATGCTGCATTGGTGTTGACCGTTAACCCGGTGAGTAACTCATCACCGACAGATATGATTGAGGCAACCATCATTTTTTGGCCAAAATTAATGATAATCCGGGACTAAAAGTATTTAGGTAATTGTTTTAATAATTGATATTTTTGTTTGTTTGACCGCATGAATAAACCGCTGAAATGATATGAAACAATTCAAGGAATCGGAGCTGATTGTAAACCCCGACGGAAGCATATACCATTTGAAACTCCGGCCCGGACAGGTGGCTGATACCATCATTCTTGTCGGGGATCAGGGGCGGGTAGGAGCGGTTTCCAATCACTTTGACACCATTGAGCACAAGGTGCAGAACCGTGAATTTTTGACCCATACAGGCACCTATAAAGGAAAGCCCGTTTCGGTTGTTTCCACCGGGATTGGGACCGATAACATTGATATAGTACTGAACGAGCTGGATGCCCTGGTGAACATCGATCTTTCCTCTCGCCGGCTTAACCCGGAACACCGCTCGCTGAACCTCATCCGCCTTGGAACAACCGGTGCATTGCAGGGTGATATACCGGTTGACAGTTTTCTTGCTTCAGCTTATGGCCTGGGTTTTGACGGGTTGCTGCATTTTTACCGCCATGAAGGGATTACCGAGGATGCCATGGCAGATGCCTTTGTCAAACATACCTCATGGAGTGATCGTCTGCCGTATCCTTATATTGTCAGGGCTTCGGAAGGACTGATGGAAAAGCTTGCCGGGGGGCTGCGCCCGGGAATAACGGCCACGGCAAATGGCTTTTACGGGCCACAGGGGAGAAGCCTGCGGATTCCGCTGGCCGCACCGGAACTGAATGAAACCATTGAAACATTCCGTTTTCAGGGGATGCCGGTCACGAATTTTGAGATGGAAACTTCCGCCTTGTATGGCCTTGGCAGGTTGCTGGGCCATCAGGCTCTGACCATTTGTACGGTGATTGCCAACCGGGTAAGCAAAACATACAGTCAGGATTACAAAACCGCTGTGGATCAGATGATTCGTTTGGTCCTTGACCGGGTGGCTTCATAATACATCTTTTTTGATGGGGATGGAACAAGATACCAGAGAACGCGAGATTCAGGCCCTGATCAGCATGATTGATGATCCGGATCCAAAGGTTTTCAGAGAAATTTTCCTGAAAATTATTCAGATGGGGTACGATGCTCTCCCATTTGTTGAGGAGGCGGAGATCAGCACAGAAGACAAGAACCTTCGTGAGCGAATTGCGCAGATTAAGCATGGAATTCGCTATGAGCAACTTTCTGCTGATCTGTTTGCCTGGGCTGCAAGCCCGGAAAAAGATCTTTTATCGGCCTGGCTGTCGGTAAGCCGTTACAGCTATCCGGACATCTGCGATCAGGAAATCAGGAAAGAGATTGCCGGTATACGCCGGGATACCTGGCTGGAGGTCAATGATAACCTGACGGCCCTTGAGCAGGTCAGGGTATTCAATCACGTTTTTTATGGCATTCACCGATTTCAGGGAAACCTTGAGGATTACCACGATCCGGATAATTCGCTGATAAACAGAGTGTTGAAAACCAGGAAGGGAAGCCCGCTCAGCATGGGTCTTTTGTATTTGTTGCTGGCACGCAGCCTGGATATGCCCGTTAAAGGCATGAACCTTCCGGAACATTTTATCCTGGCTTATATGGGTAAGCCCCTGAATGTCGCACAAATGAAAGTCGGGGAAGAGACCCCTCTTTTTTATATCAATGCCTTCAGCGGGGGCGATGTATTCTCTGCCAGGGAAATCAATAAATTCCTGAAGAAGCTTGATTTTGAACCTTTGCCGGAATTTTTCCGGCCCTGCACTGATCTGGAAATTCTTACACGGATGCTGAACAGCCTGGCAGCCGCGTATGATACAACGGGAGATACAGACAGGAAGTCGGACCTGGAAAACCTTAGCAACCGGCTGGAGGAATCCTTTGACTGACAAGGCGGTTCATCCAGAATCTATGCTTCCATGGCTTTTCTGATCTTGTCCAATGGCATTTTGTCTGCTTTTCCCTCCTGCTCAATGATTTGGTATACAGATGACTCTTCAAGGATCCCCGTTTCCCTGCACAGATAAAGGATGGAGTGGATGGCTGCATTTCGTGCGCCAACAGATCTGAAATCCCGCCGGATAATCTCAGCTCCTGTTTCCGGAGGGGTAAGGCTTGAATCGATGAATAATTTCCCCCCCTGCATTTTTTCAATGCGCTGACGGTTGTGCTGCAGGCCGTCTGCAGAAGTGATCAGTGCCATGTCCGGAACGCTTATCCCATGAAAAAGAACTTCTTCCGGAGATACATTGATTTCTGCCGTGGAAAATCCGACACCCACCGTAACCGGGTAGCTTCCCTTTTGTGTGGCGTGCAGGCCTGCACTGATGGCAGCTTTGGAAAAAATATTTGCAGCCAGTTGCACGCCTTCACCGGCCGATCCGCTGATCACCAGTGACAGGGGTTTTTGCAATTGATGATTGAATCGCTTTTCTATGACGGGTGTTTTTTCAAGCAGGTTTGCTGTTTTGTCGCCCTGACGATCTGTAAAAGCAGGGAGGTCGTTGGTCCACTCACCCAGTTCCCTTCCCGATTCTTTCACGATCTCCTTCAGTTTTCGGCGTGGATTGAGTTTTACGCCGTAACTCGGACAGATCTCCATGACCTCAACCAGGGAAAATCCCTTCTGGTCAAATGCTTTCATCATGGCATCGGTGATGTCGCCAACGCCCATGACCCTGGAAACATAACGGGCCCCGGCAGTATGTGCCAGTTTGCAGATATCATACCCGGTGAAGGGATTGCCCTTGAAGGAGGTGGTGGTGCAGAAGCCCCTGGGGGTCAGTCCGCTGCTTTGCCCCCCGGTCATCCCGTATAACATATTGTTGTGGACCACCACTGTTACATTCAGATTCAGCCGGGCTGCCTCCATGATGTGCTGGAGACCGATGGTCGTACCCCCATCCCCGACAAAAACCACAATTTTCTGGTTATCGTCTGCGGTTCCGAAGGAGATGCCTGCCCCAAGTGCTACCGAGCGTCCGTGAAGTCCGTGGACGGTGTGGGTGTTCAGACATTTGTCGATGATTCCGTGACAGCCTATGTCGGTTACCGCGATCACATCAAGGGGGTTGTAACCCAGTTTTTCCAGGGCCCCTGTGGTGCTTTTGGCGATGAGGTCGTGGCCGCATCCCTTGCAATAGGGAAGGTTTTGTGATTTTATCATAGATCCGGTCATGACATTACCTCCTTTTGAATTTCTTCCGGGGAGATCATTTTCCCCAGGCTTCCGACAAAATGAATATTTTCCGGCATTTGCTGCCCGTAAAGCAGTGAGCCAAGCTGGTTGTTCATGTTTTCTTCGGCGATGACCACCTTTTTGTAACCGGATAAAATTTCCAGGTAAACGGGTGGCAGGGGCAGCAGGGTGCCCGGAATAAACAGTGAAACTTTTTGCCCGTCCCGGCGCAATTTCCTCACGGCTTCCCTGGCCGCCGCTGCTGAGATGCCATAAGCGGTTACCAGCTTTTCAGCCCCTTCCTGATGATCCAGTTGGTAAAACAGGTATTTTTCTTTCATCGAGGCCCTGATTTTTTCTTCCAGTCTCCTGGTGTTGGCAAGAGCTTCGGGTGATGAATGCTGAAGAATACCATCCTGGTCGTGGGTAGAAGCGGTCAGCCTCACCTGGTGCGTGGTCTGGGTCACAGGTAGAAACTCAGGAACCAGACCGGTTGGCTTATAAGGCTTGTAGTCGCAGCAGTCTTTGTCATACCATTTCCTGTCTACTTTGCTGATTGTTCCCAGGCTGCCGATGTCGAAGCTCTTTTGTGTCATCACTTCCTCTTTGGATGTGAGCAGTATAACAGGTGTGCGCTGGGTTACAGCAATTTCAAGGGCCCGGGCAGACAATGTCCAGCAGTCTTCGAAGCTGCTTGTTCCCAGTACCGGGATGGGATGTCCGCCCGAAAGTACACCGTTGAGCAACAACATGTCGCCCTGTGCACCGCAGGTGGCTGTACCGGTAGCTGGCCCCAGTCTTTGCACCAGGACGATTACCATGGGCAGCTCCATCATGTGGGCCATGTTGACCGATTCTGACATCAGGGCAAACCCGGGGAAGGAGGTGGCAGTTACCGGCAATTTCCCGGTTGCCGACAAACCTGCCATCCATTGTACGGTGGTGATTTCATCCGGTGCCGGGAGCATCATGTCCATTCGCTGGCTGCCATAAAGATAAAGCAGGTTGGCCGGCGTAATCGGATAACCGATGAAGGCATCGGCCCCAGCTCTTGCCAGCGATTCTATGATCAGTCGTGATCCGTCGATCAGCACCTGGTCATTGCTGTTTTTTTCGTGCATACACAACTCCTTTACTGATTAAGTGTTCGATGTCATTGTCCTTATAGTCAAGCCAATCTTTCAGAATATGGCGGGTATGTGCACCATAGTGGGGGGGAGGCGACAGTTCACCGCAGCTCATCTTGTGTTCACTGTGAAATGCCACAGACCTGACCCCGCGAATATGCATCCCGTCGTTGTAGTTCCCTTCCAGTATCATTTCTTTGGACTCAGGAACCTCAAACACCTCCTTCATGTTGAATACACCACCGGCAGGAATACGTTTTTCACCAAGGAGACTGAGTATTTCTTCCCGGTCGTACTGGCCGATCAGAGACTGCAGAATTCCGTTGATCTCTTCTTTGTTTTTCACCCGATCCTGGTTTTTTGCATAGCGCGGGTCGGTGCCCAGCTCAGGACGGCCCAGTACGGCCACGAGCTGGCGGAATTGCTTGTCTGTTCCTGCGGCCATGACAATTCCCTTGCCATCTTTGGTGCCGTATATGGTGCCATAAGGTACAATGTTCGGGTGGTCTGACCCGATTCTTTCCGGAATTGCGCCTCCCACCAGCCAATTGGTTGCCTGGTTGGCAAGGGATGCCAGACCGGCCATGAACAATGAGGCTTCAATGTGCTGACCTTTTCCTGTGCGTTCACGGTATAGCAATGCCAGCAAAATGGCTTCCTTGAGGTGATGGGCGGCCAGCACATCCATCAGGGCCACCGGCATTTTTGTGGGTGGGCCATCCGGCTCACCGTTCATATAGGTGAAACCGCTTTCGGCCTGAATAATGGCATCGAATCCTGCCCGCGGATTTTGGGGTCCGTAGCCGGTAATGTGGGCATAGATCAGTTTTTCATTGTAAGCTTTCAGGGTTGGATAATCCACCCTGAGTTTTTCCGCATCACCCGGTTTATAGCTTACCAGCACGATGTCGCACTGAGCGGCCAGGCGGTAAATGATCTGCAGGCCTTCTTCCTGGCAAAGGTCAACGGCAAAAGAGGTTTTCCCCCAATTGACACAGGAAAAGTAGCCTGAAATGTCTGTGTCAGCAGGTTCACGCGATAATTTCCATTTGCGGGTTACGTCGCCCCCGGTGGTAACATTCTCCACTTTCAGCACGGTGGCCCCTAGTTCTGCGAAAAACATTCCCACGCTGGGTCCTGCCAGCACACTTGCCAGTTCCAGAACTTTAACTCCGGCAAGCGGGGTGTCCCGGGTTATGTCTTGTTGTTCATTCATATGGCTTGGTTGGTCACTCATGTGGCTTTTTGTCGTTGCTTATTCCGATCAATGATTGACTAATCGGCTACTCTGTTTTCTTCTCTTCTTTTTCTGAGGGCAACTTCTGGGGTTTCCCTTTGCCCACAATATTACCAATAATTATGAAAACAACCGCGGCACCGATGGCCATGTAGGTGTTTTCTATTACTGGCAGGCCAATGTTTTTGGCAATAATATTGGCTATTACAGCGATGGTTCCGCCAATGGAAGCCATCCTGACCCCTTCTATCCGTATCCAGCCGCGTTTATAAATGCCCATGACAATGACAATGGCACCGATCGCCCTGATGCCGTAGCTGATATAGGCGGTATCGAGTATGGCACCGGTTCCGTAGTAGGCCAGGGGGATGGTGATCAGGTTGACAATGATCACCAGTTGCCTTGCGGTGCGAATAAGGCTTTTGTCGACGGCTGTTTTATTGATCAGTCCGTGGTAGATGTCTTTGGTGGCAATGGTTACCACGGCAAAATTAACGGGCCCCACTGTGGAAAGGATGGCAGCCAGGATCCCTGCCAGGGCAATCCCGCCCAGAACGGGGTGAATGAACTCCGGGGTGGTCATCAGTGTGGGCAGCACGAGTTTGGGATCGATGGCTCCTGCCTCTCCGATGGCCGGGTCGAATAAAGGGCCGGCAGCCGAGATGTCATATACCTGTCCGGTTTTCACCACCAGCCCGAGCAGGGCAACCATGATTCCGAACGGGGCAATAATCAGGGAAGAAAAAATGGCTGCCTTTTTTGCGGTGGCAGCTGTCCGGGCAGCAAATATGGGCTGTATACTGGCCTGTCCTGCCATGCCTCCCAATACTCCACCGAGGATCAGACTCCACGCATATCCGAGACCGCCGCTAAAGGGGTTGTATAAATTTTCAGGGGATCCTTGCTCCACAAGGGTGCTTTGAAGTGCTGCAAAGCCATCCACTTCAGTAATCCCGATATATGTGGCTACGCCCATCCCGAAAAACATCACGACCACGTGGATAATGCCTGTAAGTGCCAGGGCGTGCATGCCCCCGATATAGGTATACCCGGTAATGATGGCTGCTGAAATTAAAATCGATCCGATCCGGCTGAATTCAAACATGGATGCAATGACACTTGCGCAGGTCTGCAGTTGCACAAAAGCAAGGGTAATGTAGGCAAAGAGAAATGCAACGGCAGATACGGCCCTTGCCCTCCGGCCAAAGAGGTTTTCCAGCATTTCACTGACTGTATGCACGTTGTTGTCGCGATAATGCCGGGCCACAGTGAACCCGATAATGATCATTCCCAGTGCTGTGGAAATATTGTAGAGGATGGGCTGCATCGTACCGGTTTCAAAAGCTTTTTCGCTCACTCCGATGGTGCTCATTCCTCCAAGCCATTCTGATGCAACGACCACCGCACATGCTATCATGCCGAGGTTGCGCCCGGCCACCAGGTAATCCGCTGCTGAACGGCTTGCCACTTTTTTGGTCAAAAAAGATATCAGGGTGATAAAAGCAAAGTAGGCGACGATGATCAGCAGGTAGATATTCATTGCAGACTTTTTTGGATTAAAGCCGCAAATTTAATGAAAAGCTTCAGATAAGAAAATAAAAAGAGGGTCAGCGGGTGAAATAATGAAGGCTCCCTCCGGAGGAGTCAACGGAAGCACCGGTTACGCTGGAAAGGCAATTGATTTCTTTCCTGAAACAACGCAGGCCCAGAAAAGCAAATACCAGGGCCTCTTTGAAATCAATGATTTCTTTTTCGGGAACCACCGTTTCTATGGCAGAGGGGAGGGATTTTCTCAGGCACTCCATGAAAAAATGATTGTGGGTGCCTCCCCCTGTAACAAGCAGTTTGGCCGGTGCCGTCCCCATCTGTTTGCCGATCTGGGTGGCGGCATGTCTGTAAAAGGTGTGCAGCAGATCTTTAAGAGGGATCGGATACGCCTTCAGGAGCGGCATGATATGCCGGTTGACCCATTCTTCTCCCAGGCTTTTTGGCCCCTTGCGGTGATAGAAAGAAAGGCTGTTGAGTTTTTGAAGCAAGTCCGGGTGGGTTTTGCCTGCTCTTGCAATGGCACCGTTTGTATCCTGAATGAGGTATTCAGGTTCTGCTGATGGATCATGCAATTTTGGGTCGTTGACAGCTGCAGGGATCCGGCTGTTTATTACCAGTCTGTTGATGACGAAGTTCAGGGGGCAGATGTCGTAGGCGACCCGACGTTTATCTTCTGCATCGAAAGAAATATTGGCAAACCCACCCAGGTTCAGACAATATTGATGGTCGCCAAATAAAACCTGGTCGCCCAATGGAACCAGCGGAGCACCCTGCCCGCCCAGTGCCACATCCATGCTTCTGAAATCATTGACTACAGTACACTTTGCTGCAGCGGCCATGGATGCGCCATGCCCCAGCTGGAAAGTGTATCCCCGATCCGGGTCATGGAAGACGGTGTGGCCATGGCTTGCCAGCAGTTCTGTTTGCCGTATGCCATGCCGGCGAAAAAAATCATGGGCCATTTCGCCGGCGAATTTTCCATAACGCATATGCAGGGTCTGGAGGGCCCTGCCGTTCAGGGCCGGGGCACCGGCAAGTTCATTTTTCCACGCATTGGGGTAGGGGATGGTTTCAGCGGCCAGGATGCGATAACTCCAGCGGCCGTTTTTCAAAACAAAACGGCAATGGGCCAGATCCATACCATCCAATGATGTACCAGACATCATTCCTGTAGCAAAAAACTCCATCATTATAAGTATTCAAGCAGTTTTTCCATCCGGATGCCCCTGCTCCCCTTTACCAGCACGGTATACCCTCTGACCGGGTTTTGTCGGAGCCATTCAGCTGCATCATCAACATGTTCAAAAACCAGGGCTTCATTCCCCGCTCCGCGTACGGAAGCAAAATGTCTTCCCACGAAAACCTGAAGCGGGATCAGCAATTGCTGAACCCTGTCCATCACGGTTCGATGCGCCTCTGTTGAAGCAGACCCCAGTTCAAGCATGTCGCCCAGAAACACTGCCCCCGGCTGATCATTAAACAGCGAAAGGTTCTGCAGGGCTGCTTCCATGCTGCTGGGGTTGGCATTGTATGCATCCATCAGAACGGTATTCCGGTTTGTTTGTATGATCTGCGACCGGTGGTTTTCAGGGGTGTAATTTTCAATGGCACGGATTGCTTGTTCCGGCTCCACGCCGAAATACAACCCGACCGTAATACCAGCCAGGATGTTTTCAAGATTATAGGCTCCGGTTAACCTGCTTCTTACTTCTCCCTGATACCCCTGTTTTGCAGCTCCGAAATTTTTGTTGACCCTGAACCCTATGTGCAGAGCCGGGGATGAACAGATAATTTCCCCGCTGCAGTGGTTGCCCTGGTCTCTCCCGTATTGAATGGTTTGCATATTGCGGGTCAGTTGTTTGAGCCGGAAATCATCGTGGTTGACAAACAGGGTGCCGTTGGTTTTGCCCAGATAGGCGTAAAGTTCATTCTTG
>PWIY01000178.1 GCA_003560215.1 Bacteroidales bacterium
GGGGGTGTTCGGGTGTTCGGTCCAATACCGGCATTACAGTAAATTATCCCGTTACTCACCCTGCTGAAGGCCCGAACAGTATCTGGTTTTCCGGGTTGTTTCTGCGCGAGAGGCGAGGTCATAGGGAGATACCACCGAGAAAAAACAGGAGGGTTATCAAGCTTCTTGCAATCAGACTGACTTAACCGGAAGCCGCCGATCCGACCAGATTCGGCAAGGGGGGAGATAGTCCCCCTTGCCGAACGCCTCTATCCGGAAGGTAGCTGTATCAAATCATTTCACTGGAGTAGAAAGCAAGCCCCGCTTGCTCCAAGGTAACCGCCTCGAATGGTCGGCGCCCTTCCGGTCGGGCCGCATGGTGTCTGTCCCATGGTCTCCAGAAGTAAAAGAACCAGCGAACCTCATTCCCGGAGTGCTTTTCATCCGTGATCAATTCGACGGGAACATCGACTTTCGCAACAACAAGGTTTTCGGAATCCAGTTCCGACAAACAGCGCTTACCTGCCGCGCAGTCCCTAAGCAGCATTATACGGCCGATATCTTCTGGAACATCAACAAACATGCCATCTCCCTTTCGGATAAAAGGCAATTTGGCGTAGGCCTCGGGCAATGGCTCTCTTCTGGCGATCTGATAGACGTTGCCCATTTCCGTTCCATTTTCGACACACTTCGCGCTACTGAAATACTGTTTCATAATCAACAAACCTTTCTTTATAAGTTTTGACTCGTTACAGCCGATATCGCGGCTGTTTCCATCTTGGCCGTTACCGGCCGGATTACACTTGAACATTGACATCTTGTATTCTCCTTTCTTCCGGACCGCCTGGCCCTGCGTCTGAGAGAAACCCGGCGGCCTTCATCCTGTCTATCTTACGGTAATCTCTTTCCAATATCGCAATGATAAAATGTATTGCGTCCCGGAAAAACGCACGCTTATCTTTGATCTGCTCGCGGCTGTTTTTCGCGTAAAACCATCTTTGCAGGCACTCTGTCTGTCGACCTGGTCGCATCTCGGGCAACTTATTTGGAAGGATCTCATAAAACCTTTCCAACATGCTTTTAGCGTAATCAACCGTGATGAAATACCATGTCTCGTATAGCGCGCAATCCCCGAACATAGAAACTCTGCGCTGTACATGGTAAACCTGCAGTCGATCTCCCAGCGTTATCCAGGCAGAGCACCAGAACGACCGGAACCGGTCCTTCACTGCATCGGGGACTATGAGTGTCACGTAGTCGTGCTTGTCGGTGTGCCAGATATTGGCGGCTACCGGATTCTCAGCACATACCTCGCCGAGCTTGTGGATGGTAAACAGATTGTCGAGTTTGAGTCTTTCAGATGTTTTCATAGCTTTGCTGCTCCTTGTAATCTTTGTGTTTCCTGGTTCATTACTCCGATAAGCCCGTTTAAGGCCCGGAGTAGGTCTCTTGCCTCTTTGCGCTCCTGGAAAGCTTGTTCCGTGTACAGGCCATGCTTGATCGGCATTGGCGTGCCTTTTTTCCGGCCTGGGCGATATTTTCCCGCATGTATACCGCAAAAATTGCGGCCTTTTTTGGCCGGGAGTCGACATTGCCTGCCAGTCGATTTTGCGGTGGCGCAACATCTTGGAAGCCCGGAACTGTCGTGACCATCTGTGCCGTTGCGAGTCGACCAGCACCTGCCTCCGTTGCTTTTGATTGCCATTTTTACTGCACCCCCTCTCTGCTGACGTTGCCGATCACGGCCTGGCCATCTTTCTCGACGTTAATACGCTCAATATAAAGGTACTGTTTTCCATCCCGGCGGTACTTGGCCAACGATTCCATACCGCTCTTGAAGCCACGAGAAAGCTTCATGGCTGTGTTTGTGTACTTGTCGATGTTCTCCGGCCACGTTTCATTGCTGGCTTTTTTCATCATGCGCATGCAGAGCCGGTGGCAGATCAGCATCTGAACCAGTAGCTGGGATTCAAGCATGGATCGGGGATTGTGGGACGCCACCTGTGCCAGGATGAAATTGATCGGTTCCTGGTTCTCCGGGATTGCCGGGTACCAATCTCCGATCAGCTGTTCGACGGCCTTTGCGACCGGTACCGATTCGGGAAGCCCTATCATCTCGCAAAACTGTCTCTGGAATAGCTCCGGGTCTAATCCAGGATCGGCTGTGATGATGCCTTGAGTTTCCTCCTCTAAGCTAATCTGCATGGTTGGCCTCCTTGTCGATGCCGAGCAGGCTTGGAATTGGTGATGTTTCCCTAAGATTGTCAACGGGTACATACCAGATCAGATGTAGTAGCATTCGTGCGATAGCCGACCTGCTCGTGTCGTTCACTCGGGCGGCCTCGTCAATCTGGGTAACTGTTTTGGAATCAATAGATTGGGTTAACCGTCTTTTTTTCATGATTGTCCTCGCTGAATGATGTTCTAAAATTGTTGTTCTCTTTATTATTATGGGTCAGATAGATGGCCTGATTAAGGGGTGAAGCAAAAAAAAAGCACCTATACATTAAAAAATATTACTAAATAAAGAAATAATGCATTAAATCAATGGCTTGTATAATAATTAGAAAAAATATGAAAAAAACGAATCTGACCCCTTAATACAGGGGTCAAAAAAACCCATATTTATGCATAGCACATAAGGCTGCTTCGGTTACGGGGTGTCAGAGTAATTGCTGACGCCCTTTAATCGGACAATATGTTGGTATCCCATCAAATATGAGGAGTTATTAAATGGCGAAGAAAACCTTCCGCACAATCTATTGGAATGACGAGCTCGAAAGCCGGGTGGTCCGGCTCGCAGAGAAAGAA
>PWIY01000257.1 GCA_003560215.1 Bacteroidales bacterium
TTACAGCCAAAGACGGGGAAAACAACACCCTGACCGGTTTTAGCCTGGGTGCCGATGATTACATTTCCAAACCTTTTTCTGTCAGGGAAGTGATTGCCAGGGTAAAGGCTGTCATTCAGCGTACGCGCAGCGAAGGGGGATATGAAGGGAAAAAACTCACCTACCGGGAATTCGAACTGGATGATGCCGGCAAGCAATTGATCATCAACAAAAAGGTCATTGAGTTGACCAAAAAAGAGTTTGAGATCCTTTACCTGCTGATGGATAATCCCTCCAGGGTGTTCTCCAGGGAGGATATGATGAACCGTATCTGGACAGACGAAGTGGTGGTGATGGCCCGCACGGTAGATGTGCATGTGGCCCGCCTGAGGAAGAAGCTCGGGAAATATGGTCATTACATACGCAGCAAGCCGGGTTACGGTTATTATCTTGAACACGAATAATTGTGATTCCCGGGTAGTTCCGGGGAAACGGCGGGAGCCGGATTACAGATGTTTTTAACCTAAATCAGCCACGATGTTTCAAAAGAAACTGTTTTTTTATTTTTTCATTGTGTTCGCTCTGTTCACAGTGGCAGTCACCTGGCTTCAGTATAACCGGGAAACCGAGTTAAAGGAAGAAAACCTGAATAATATCCTTGAGAACTATTCCGGGGTTGTTTACAATTTTATCCGGCAGCATGCCCTGGATGAAACAGGAGACCTCATGTTGCTTGATTCACTTGATCGTACCATCGGGAGAGAGGAGCTTCGCATCACGGTCATCAGAAGGGATGGTGTTGTTCTCTATGATAATTTTGTGGATGATCTTGCGGAGATGGACAATCACCTTGACCGTCCGGAAATACAGGAGGCGTTATATTCCGAATATGGAACCCATATCCGTGAATCTGTTTCCACCGGTGAGCCTCATTACTATTACGGGAAGCTGTACGATGAGCTATTTGTCCGCACGGCCATTGACTATGACCGGGATCTTCGTTCTTTCCTGCAGGCAGGTCGCATGTTGTTTGGTATTATCCTGGTGCTGTTTGTGATCATGACCATGTTGCTGGTTTATATTGCCGGCCGTTTCGGCAAAACCCTGGCCCAACTGAAAGATTTTGCCCTGAAGGCTGGCCGTGGTGAGTCCGTTGATTCCGGTGTCAGCTTTCCTGAGAATGAACTTGGTGTAATCAGCAAGCAGATCGTTCTGATCTATGACAAACTCAGAAAGGCCAAGGATGCAGTCAGCATGGAAAAAGAGAAGATTGTCCGGCACCTGTATATCTCGCGGGAAGGGGTGGCCATTTTCTCTTCAGGCAAAGAGACAATCCTCTCCAACAGCTTATTCATCCAGAATGTAAACTATATTTCTGAAAAACCCAGCCTGAGCCCCGCCCAGGTGTTTGAGTTGCAGGAATTCCGTGAGGCCACTGAGTTCATTGAGGATAAACTGCAGGCTGATGTTGCGTTGCTTCAAACAGAGCTTCCTTCAAGGTCATTTCATGTACAGAAAAGGGGCAAGCATTTTTCAGTACACGTGATCATATTTTCAGATAAAACCTTCGAGATCTCAATCAATGATATTACGGCGCTGGAACAGGAGAAACGGATCAAGCAGCAGCTGACCAGCAATATTGCCCATGAACTGCGCACCCCAGTGAGTTCAATTACCGCCTACCTGGAAACCCTCATCAACAATAATGGGCTTGAGGAGGAAAAGCGGGAGCACTTTATCAATAAGGCCTATAAGCAGGCCGTCCGTCTTTCAGAACTGATCAATGATATTTCGGTGCTGAACAAGATCGAGGAGTCAGGGGTGGGGTATGACAACAAACGCATCGAAATTAAAGAGGTTGTTGCTGAGATCAATGAGAACCTGCGTCCTGAACTGGAAAGAAAAAAGATATCTGCCAATATCCGGATCAGCCCGGGGGTGAGCGTTAGGGGGAATTACTCGCTTGTATATTCCATTTTCCAGAACCTGTTCGAAAACACAGTGCGGCACGCCGGAGAAAATGTAAGTATTCACCTCAATAATTATTTTGAGGACAGGGATTACTATTACTTCTCTTATGCGGATACCGGTGCCGGGGTTCCGGAGAAGCATATCGGCCGGATCTTTGAACGGTTTTACCGCGTTGATCAGGGGCGTAGCCGGAAATCAGGAGGTACCGGGCTGGGCCTGGCCATTGTCAAGAATGCGGTGATCTTCCACCAGGGAGATATCGCGGTAAAAAACCGTGAAGGCGGAGGTCTGGAGTTTTTCTTTTCACTCAGGAAACAACCTGCGAACAACAATAGTTAGGAAAGACCGGGGAGGCACACTGCCGGCCTGGGGTTCTGGCAGCCTTATGGCTACCGGATCCCGAATGGCTGCGTGCCGGCGATGCTTTCTGCATCTCCGAACAGCTTGGCGCGGATGTAGGAGCCTGTTTCCGGCAGTACGTTAAGATCAACAATGCTTCCTTCATGCACCACACGACCCTCTGAAATCCATAGTATCCTTTCATAATTGCTGGCTGCGATATCAATGGTGCCCCGGCGTTCATTCACGGTAATGGACTGAATTTGCGGAGGTTCGGGCCCGTTATGCCCTTCGGGCGCATATATAAAATAGCTCAGGCCATTTTCCATCCCGTGCCGGACGCTTTCGTGCGAAAGTTCCGAAAGGATCATTACGTTCCAGTTGCGCCCAAGCTGAGCCCTGCTGTGCATGTCGTCGTTGGAATAACCCCATACCGGATGGTCGGGCATGGTGAATGTAAGGATGGAATCCCAGATCATCCGGTCTTCCGGATAA
>PWIY01000106.1 GCA_003560215.1 Bacteroidales bacterium
AATTGTTCCATCATAGAGGCGCCGGACGTTGGTGATCACCGACCATTTGCTCAGGTCTTTGATCAGGGTGACGTCGAACAGTCCGTCGTCGGGTTTTGCATCCGGAGCCTGCCGCATTCCGCCTCCGTTGTACTGCCCGATTCCAATGCCGATGGTGAAAAACTTTTCACTGAACTTTTTTCCGTTTACGGCCACCCGCGTATTGCATGATTGATAGGTAAACAATGAGCCGATCAAATGTTTCAGGTAAAGGAGCGGATTTCCCCTGCCCCTGGATTTGCTGTCGTTGGTTTTGCTGGCCACCAGCCCGTCGAACCCCACACCGGCCATGTTGATAAAATAACGTGTTGATTCCTGTGAGCTGTTGAAAAAGTTCACCGTACCGGCATCCTGCAGCAAAGTTTTTTCCTTCTTCAGCACGAGGATGGCTTCTTTATAATCTGTGGGAATGTCATAGGTTCTTACCCAGTCGTTTCCTGTTCCCACTGAAATCATCCCGACGGTAATGTCTGTGGTGGGCACAGTGGGCTGACGAAATATCCCGTTCACCACTTCATTGAGCGTTCCGTCACCACCAACGGCTATGATTTTGCGGAACCCCTGCTTTACATGGAGCTCCACCAGCTCAACGGCATGCCAGGGCCCACGGGTGAATACAGCCTGGTAGCTGATCCCCTGTTCGTCGAGCAGACCTGAGATTTTATCCCAGTCTCTGCGCACCTTCCCGATACCGGCATTGGGGTTGACAACCACCAACCATTGATCTGTCATTGTTCGTTTTCTTTCAAATACTACCGGGCAACATGGACCCATTGGCAATGAGCCCCTGTACCAAAACAGGATGCAAAATTAAGAAAAATAGCACAATACCAATTTATAACCACTGCTTGTCAATCAGGTAGCGGGCAATCTGGATGGCATTGGTCGCTGCCCCTTTTCTGAGGTTGTCAGCCACGATCCATAAATTGATCCCGTTATCCAGGGAGTGGTCACGACGGATCCGTCCCACAAAAACTTCGTCACGCCCTTCGGCGTATTTGGGCATGGGGTATATGCTGTTTTGGGGGTTGTCCTGTACCACCACGCCGGGGGTGTTCTCCAGAAGGTTACGCACATCCTCCGGCCGGAAAGGTTTTTCCGTTTCGATGTTCACGGCCTCCGAGTGGCCCCCCATTACAGGGATTCGCACCACGGTAGCAGTGATCTGAATGCCGGGAGCGTCTAAGATCTTCCGGGTTTCGTTGACCAGTTTCAGCTCTTCGGCCGAATCTCCGTGCTCATCAAAATCTCCTCCGTGCGGAAAGCAGTTCAGATCGATGGGGTGGGGGTAAGCCATTTCCCCGCTTTTCCCCTCTCTTTCATTGAAGAGTTGCCGGACTGCATTGATCCCGGTGCCTGTCACCGACTGGTAGGTGGATATCACAAGGCGTTTGATGCCGTATTCATGATAAATGGGTGATATGGGGAATACCATCTGTATGGTGCTGCAGTTGGGGTTGGAAATGATGCGGGTGGATTGTGTGATCCGGCCGGCATTGACCTCAGGGACAACCAGTGGTACCTCTTCCATCCCGCGAAAAGCGGAAGAATTGTCAATGACATAGGCCCCGGTTTCAGCAAAAGCTGCTGCATATTTGCGGGCAGTGGCGGCGCCGGCGGAGAAGATCGCCAGGTTGGGTTTTGCCTTGATGGCGTCTTCCACGCTCTGAACTTTACAGGGTTTTCCCTGTACTGTGATCTCTTTGCCCACGGAACGCTCAGATGCACATGGGATGAATTTTGTGAAGGGAATTTGCTGTTCTTCCAGGATCCTGATCATCATTTCCCCGACCAGTCCTGTGGCTCCAATCAATGCAATTACCATACAGATTGCTTTTTAAACCGTTTACTATAAATGCCCGACATTCCGGGCTTTCACCGATGCAAAAATACTACATTTAAACCGGGGTAAAAAAATGTCATGCGGAAAGCCTTTTTTTATATTGTACTGTTGTGGCCATTGGCGGGTTTCGCCCAGTTGGAGGATGATTTCAGCAACGGGAATTTTACACATGATCCGCCGTGGACCGGGGATCATGACAAATTTATTGTGGATCAGGGGATGTTGCGGCTATTCAGCGAAGGAGGGGGTGTTGCATGGTTGTCCACACCCAGTGAGGTGATCGGTGATACGCAGTGGGATTTTTGGGTGCGTATGGCTTTTACGCCCTCAGACAACAACCATCCCAGGATTTACCTCGTCAGTGACCGTCCTGATCTGTCCGGAGCACTCAGGGGTTATTTTATCCAGATCGGGAAAACCGGAACTGACAACAAGCGCCTGTATTTCTGCCGCCAGAACGGGAAAGAGGTGGAGGTGCTCCTGGAAGGCTCCATGAATCTGGCCTCCACATCAAACAACCGGTTGCGGATCAGGGTTACCAGGGATGCCGCCGGGAACTGGTCCCTCTGTGCAGATCCCACCGGGGGGCATCTTTTTATTCCCCAGGGAAGTGTATATGATGCCACATTTTCCCGGACATCATGGTTCGGGGTTGCATGCACCTACACCACCACCAACAGCCGCCGGTTTTATTTTGATGACTTCCGGGTGGGAGAGATCCTCCCTGAACCACCTCCGCGGGTAACCAGACTTGAAGTGGTTTCAGCAGGCAGCCTTGATGTATATTTCAGCCAGGCCCTGGATCAAGCCAGCGCCGGTCTGGTGAATCATTATCTGGCAGACGGTGATGCCGGACGTCCCCTTGTGGCTGCCCCTGACCCGGAACGGCCTCATGTGGTCC
>PWIY01000058.1 GCA_003560215.1 Bacteroidales bacterium
AGTTATAAAGCAATCCGTAAACTTCTTTCATTTCTTCATCAGAGTCAATACCGGGTGCAACGATGTGAGGATATAAAGCATATGCACCTTCCTCATCTTCAGCCCATTCTGAATCACTTAAGCCAGTTGGAATGGGATCCCCGTTATTGTACTGGGTCACACGAAGGTTTTCAACCATCCATTCTTTATCATCAATGATTTTAGTCTGGTAAACGTTGCCTTCGATATCGGTAACAGTGGTACCCGGGTCATCATCATCCTCATGAAGTGTGGCAACAATTTTTAACTGAGCCTCTTCGGTGTAAATATCCGGGTGGCTGGCCATACCGTCCCATTCAATATGAATATCCGAAGCAGGACTTACTTCTTCAAGGTCCATGTTCAAATAATTGGCGGGAATCAGGCTAAATGTATCTCCGCCATCAAAACTGGCTTCAATTTCAATATGATACACCTGATTAGCGTCTCCTGAAAGATCAAAATGAATGTCGACCACTCCAGTTCCATCATCACGTTGTTCAACGGAGATGTTTTCAATGTTTCCAATCTGAGCAAAAGAGATTGCACTAATGATCAGGATTGATAATGTTGTAAATAAACGTTTCATAAAATTTGGGTTTAATGGGTTCTAACTTGATTGGGGTTTAAATTGCTTGATTACCTGACAACCTGAACTTGTCTGGTTGTAATTTGATCCTGGAAATGAATCTGAATAAAATAATTCCCAACCTGGAGGTTGCTAATATCCAGTTCTGTCTCCATGGCTTCCATATCAACTAGCTTGATAATTTGACCGGTGGAAGAAAAAAGTATAACTCTTTCCATTACATGGTCAGACTCAATATGGAACTTGCTATTCGCAGGCATGGGGTATATTACCAGTTCAATGTCTTCCAAATCAACAACACTGACTACATTCTGGAAATTTGCATTCAATGATACTTCCTCTGAAGGCATTGTGAACGTATAAACCAGCTCTTCAGACAACTCATTGTCATCTTCATCTGTCCAGTTTAAAAATTCATAGCCTTCCTCGGGAATGGCTTCCAGCGTAACTTCCGCATCAACTTCGTAAGTACCTGTTCCGGTAACTGTCCCACCCGTTTCCGGGTTAATTGTAACAGAAACAAGAAACTCAGTTGGCATGGTATTGAAAACAAATAGGTCAGATAAACCAACAATTGAATCAGCTGGCTGCGTATTGAATGTAAAATAATCTGAATACGCAACGATCGGGCCTTCTTCAACATCTCTGGTATCAAAGGTGAAAAGGTCGGAATAGGCAACCAAACGACCCACTTCTTCATCCCTGGTATCAAAGGTGAAAAGGTCGGAATAGGCAACCACACGACCCACTTCTTCATCCCTGGTATCAAAGGTGAAAAGGTCGGAATAAGCAACCACACGACCTATTTCTGAATCCCTGGTATCAAAAGTGAAAAGGTCAGAATAGGCAACCAAACGGCCCACTTGTTCATCCCTTGTATCAAAGGTGAAAAGGCTCGAATAGGCAACCAGGCGACCCACTTCTTCATCCCTGGTGTCAAAGGTGAAAAGGTCGGAAAAGGCCACAATCCTGTTTGTTTCCATTTGTGTATTAAATACAAACAAATCAGAATAAGCTGTAATGGTCTGTCCTGTGAGTGAATTAAGTGAATAGCCACTTATGTTGCCCTGTGCAAAACTTTCAGGAGATGCAAACAAGAACAACATGATGGTGGCTATAATTGTAATGTGTTTTTTCATAAAAAATTGGTTAAAGGGGTTTTGGAAATCATCTCATAATCTTACCATTTTAGAAAAAACAGACAAGATTACTCTGTTATTTGCCATAATTATGGCATCCCCGTTCCAAGGCTTTTGCCTTTTTTCTTTCATTCAAGGTTGATCCACAATGAAGAAAGAATGGTTATTTCCAATAGAACACGTCACCGTCTATAGTAATTTAAGGAGGAGGTCGGGATTGGATCTCTATTTTAAACATGGTAAGGAAATAGAAGGTCGTTATGATTGACATAGTAAATCTTTCTTATTTAGTGGTCGATTTATAGGGTATGCTCCTGTAAGGCTGATTTAGCCATGGCACATAAATGTGAATTACATTGTTATTCCAAAACCTTAGCGTGTAACCTGCAGGCGAAAGGTTTCCTTTCCGGTTTCGGTTGTAAGCCGGATGAAATACAATCCTGTATTCAGGTCTGACACATCAAGTTCAATGTAATTACCTGAATTGGCAGGTGCTTTGGTGAAAACCATAACCTTACCCAGCAAATCAATTACACTTACCGAGATGATTTGGTTATCTGACTGAACAACCACCCTGTCAGATGCCGGGTTTGGATAAATTACCACATCCCCGTCCTGAAGGTCAGAAACAAAGGTGCCCTCATCCATTTCAAACTCAACATTTGGAATATCCGATGATGTGGTGGTATAGATGCTTTGTACCCCTGCTGTGTAAGTTCCTCCCTCCAGTTCTGAGAATTTGTATTCAGTTTCCTGAACTTCTGTTGCCACCAGTTCATCATTTAGATAAATATTAAAGCCCAAAAGAGCTTTGGTGGCAAAACCACCCTGATAAGGACTCCCTGCATAAAAAGGCTGGTCAAGCGGAATGAAAACTGGAGAAGGATCCCTGGTGTTTTCAGCCATTTTACCTGGGGATTCAACCTTTTTGTCGAACTCCAGCTCCCCAAAGTTTTCACCGTAAGCCCTGATCATAAAGTTCCTTGTGAATTCAAACTGTTCAATAGGAGAAAATTGAGAAGAAGGATCCAGAA
>PWIY01000085.1 GCA_003560215.1 Bacteroidales bacterium
AACCAACAACCAACAACCGCTCAGCTTCGGCCTACGGCCATGGGCTACCCCCACCACTCTCATCCCATGAGAACCAACAAACCAACCAACTACAAACCTACGTGTTTTTTCCCAATTATCTTCCCGAAAAATTTTGTTGTTCTTTCGGGATTGTTGCTAATGGCGGTTGCCCCCTGTTGCTGCTGGCGGGTGCCCGCCCCCCTGTCGCTGCCGGCCGTGCCACCTATTGCTGCCGTGCGATCCAGGTGGTGGGGTTTTGTTTTTCGTTTCCTTTCCATATCTCCAGGTGGAGCGCTGTTCTGCCTTCCTGGCGGTTTGTTCCCACCACGCCGAGTTCTTCGCGGGCTGATACGCTTTGTCCGTTGGCAACAAACACCTCCGACAGGTTGGAGTAAACACTCAGGTATTCTCCATGGCGGATGATGACGGCGTACACACCACCCGGCACGGCAATGACCCTTGAAACAGTTCCGTCAAAGATCGCCCTGGCATGGGCCCCCTCCGAAGTGCTGATGTCAATGCCGTTGTTGGAGATGCGGATGCCGGGCAATACGGGGTGAGACTGCTCGCCGAAACTGCTGGTAATGACTCCCCTTTCCAGGGGCCAGGGCAAACGTCCCTTGTTGCTGGCAAAATTGTCTGACAACAACTGCTCCTCCGGGGTCATCGCAAACATGTCGGTGGTATCACGGCCTTCGGCCTCGGCCACTTCCTGTGCCCGGCGCCGCTCTTCCGCTATGACACGCCGGATGGCTGCCTCCAGCTCCCTGGCCTGTTGCTGTTGCTCCTCCAGCTGCCGGCGCAGGTTACCCTCCTGTTCCCGGAGTCTGGAAACGGTTTGTTCCTGCCGGGCCTGCTCTGCAGCAAGTTCGCTGACCTCTTCCCGCTGGCGGGCCAGCAGGTTTTGCTGCCTTTCCCTTTCCTCTTCCAGTTCAGCAATCTGCCGGGCAATCTCTTCGCGTGTTTCCTGAATTTTTTCTGCTTGCTGACGCCGGTGGCGTGCATATTGCTGCATATAGCGCATTCGCAGATAAGCCTGGTTGAAGTTGGAGGAGGAGAAGATAAACATCAGGCGCTGATAGGCGTCCCGGTTGCGTGCGGCATGACGGATCATCTGGGCATAAGATTCTTTGAGCTCTTCCAGCTCTTCTTCGAGCTGTTCCACGGAGCCTGACAGGGAGTCGATGCGGCGGTTGATATAGCGGATCTCGTTCTGTATGGTGGAAAGCAGTTCGCGTCGCCGTTCAATCTGGTTGTTCAGCACCACCAACTCGTTGACGTTTGTTTCGGTTGTTTGTCTGGCTTCCTCCAGGAGCTGGTTGGTTACACGGATCTCCTCCTCAAGTGATTGTTTGTTCTGCTCCAGTTCTTCGCGGGTCTGGGCCTCTGCCTGCTGCAACAGGATGCACATCAGAAATACAGCGGAAATGAAAAGCTGGTAACGCATTCTTTTACCCATTACTACCACAGATCAAAACATTCGAAAATCATTCATATTCTGCCTGGCAACCTCCTGCCTCAGTTGTTTATCGGGGTGTACCTGTCCGGTACGGAAAATGTAATGGACTGGGGCTGGTTGATGGAAGATCTGTTATATCTGACAGATAATTCTGAACGTGTGTTACCTTCTGTGAGTGTCAGCACCAATTCCTGGGGCAGCTCCTGCCCGTCCAGGTCCTGGTGGCGGTTGTATGCCGCACGGATGCTGATGTTTGCCTGCTGGTCATACAAATGGTTTTCCATGATTTTATAGGAAGCCGGATCGAGCAGGATGTTTTGCTGGATCGACCCCCTTCCCTTCAGCAGCAGCTTTTCTCTTTCCTGCGACAGCTCGAAGTTTTCTGCTGAAAAGCGGGAAAAATCATTTCCCACCAGCAGGGCCTGCAGCATGTGGAAATCCATGCGGGTATTCAGCAGGCTGTTCAGAAACTCCACATCTCCCTCAAAATAGGTGCCCTCCATCCGGTTCACAAAATGGACGGAATCAGGGGTTACCAGCAGCCGGGCCAGTTCGATGCCGAGAATGGGTGAAACGGATATATAGATGGCAGAGTCTTTTTGGATGCGAATGGTGCCGCTGACACTGTAGTTGTCGTTGTCGATTTTGGCATTGCCGGAAAAGCGGGTGGAGAAAAAATCAAACATGGCCTCTTTCTCGGCCATGGCCGAAACCGTTCTGGAAACGGTGGGATCCACCACTTCGGGTTCCGGGGTAACCACCTCACGCACGGGGCCGCATGCGGCCATGGTCATCAAAAATATCAGCAGGATTAATCGGGGGGTTTTCAATGCCATTGCGGTTTAGCTTTATTCATACAACGTACGATCCCGGATTTTCTTATCAAGAAACTCGGAACCATTGCCTTTTTCCATGGCTTTTTCCCAGTACTCCAGGGCTTTTTCCTTTTCTCCGAGCTGATAAAGGACGTCACCGTAGTGCTCCAGGATGTCTGCCGAAGGGTCTTCGGATGTTTCAAGGGCTTTCCCGATCCACTTTTCGGCGGCCTCATAATCACCCATCTGGTATTTTACCCAGCCATAGGTGTCCTGAAAAGCTGCATTGTCGGGCTCAAAGCGGTTGGCCATTTCGGCCATCTGAAGCGCTTCGTCGAGTCGTTCTTTCCGAACCGCCAGGTGGTAGCTGTAGTTGTTCAGGGCGGTGGCATTCTGCGGATTGATCTCCAGTGCGCGTTCATAGTACTGGTCTGATTCCTGGTGGTTTTTCAGATGGTAATGGACATCGCCCAGCAAAGTGTAAAAATCCTCCTTCAGGTCGTCA
>PWIY01000152.1 GCA_003560215.1 Bacteroidales bacterium
GGTGGCAAAGGCCCCGGAGCTACCGATCCCGGTGCAACCAACCCCGGAGCAACCGATCCCGGAGCTACCGATCCCGGAGCTACCGGCCCCGGCACAACCCGGCCCGGAGTAACCGACCCCGGGGCAACAGAGCCCGGCGCGGTCATCCCCGATTCCCGGATCGGTCAGGAAGCCCCGGTCAGTGAAACCATCCGGGAAGAGGTTCCGGCGACCGAAAGCCCCGTCTCCGGAAAGGAAATGAATCTGAAAGCCACCTACAGGCCTGTACGTTTTCGCCGGGAGGATTTCGTGGTAATCCACCACCAGTATTATTGTGAGGAAAGCCGGCAGGGGTTTACCAACGAGGCACTGGATGCCCGCAACCAGGAAGCGGCGGCGGAAAGCTACCGGCAGAAATACCAGATTCCCGAAGCCGGGGAGATCAGGGATATCCGCGAGGCCCACGGGTTGAGCACCGATGCCATGGCTACCCTTTTGGGAATCAGCGAGGGCACCTACCGAAGGTATGAAAACGGGAGCATCCCGCAGCTGTCCACCGCCCGCCTGATCAGGCTGGCAGAAAGCAGGGCAAACCTGGAAGTACTGGCCGAACTCGCCGGGATTGACATCGGTGTTCCGATGGATGTGCTGGCCGAATAACCAAGAACCGGAGGGTGTGACCCCTTCAGGGTCGTCAATATTAACGTTCATCGCAACTGGCTACAAACGTTAGACCCCTTCGGGGTCAAACCAACCAACAACCGCTCCGGCCCTTGACCAGACCATCGGCAGCTTTCCCCTCACGCTGCCCGTGAAAACCAACAACCGGAGGCGCGAAGCGCCGACAAACCAACAACTGGAGGGTGCGAAGCACCCGACTAACCGGAGTGGCGAAGCCACGTAATATGAACATAATCAAACAATTAAACCCCCGTCTTTTTTGGGACACCAATCCTGACAACCTTGATCCTGAAAAATCACGCCGGTTGATCATCGAACGTGTTTTTTCTCTTGGAAGCATGGATGAGATCAACCTGTTGCTCCGCCATTACGGACGGGATGTCATCACCAAAGACATTACCCGGGTGAACTACCTGGATCCCAAGTCCCTGAACTTTGCGGCCAAACTATTAGACATCCCACGATCATCTTTCAAATGCTACAAACGCAGGCAGTCGCAGATTCAACACTGGAACTCCTGAAGGAGTTGCAGTCAAAGGATTATCTCGAAGGGTTTTATCTTGCCGGGGATACAGCACTTGCCCTGTATTGGGGGCACCGGCAGTCGATTGATCTGGACCTGTTTTCCCATAAGGATTTTGATCCGGTAAGTTTGCTGGATCAGATTCAGCAGGATTTCAAACTGCAATTGTTGTTTACCTCTGCCAATACAATTAAAGGTTACATCAATGGAGTGAATGTGGATTTCATCGCACACAAATACCCTTTGCTTCAAGCTCCCAGCCATCAAAATGGCCTAAAACTTTTATCAGAGGAAGATATTCTGGCCATGAAACTGAATGCAATTTCCGTTAGCGGGCAGCGATCAAAGGATTTTGTGGATGTATTTTTTGGTCTTGACAATCACTCTCTGGCGCAAATGGTCGGGTATTATCAGGAAAAGTATGACCAAAAACAGGCAAGCCATGTGATGAAAAGCCTGGTTTATTTTGATGAGGTGGATCTTGCCGACTGGCCTGTGATGTTGAAGGAACAGAACCTTAAATGGGATCAGGTGAAAACCCGCATCGAAAACGCTGTCCTCAATTAACCAACAACCACATAGCCCATTAACCAAACCAAGGGCAGCTTTCCCCTCACGCTGCCCATGAAAACCAACAACCGGAGGCGCGTAGCGCCGACTAACCGGAGGGGCGTCAGCCCCGACTAACCAACAACCAAGGGTGCGAAGCACCCGTTAACCGGAGGGTGCGAAGCACCCGACAAACCAACAACCGTCAGCGCTGCGCGCTGACAAACTGTGAGTGGCGAAGCCACGAACCCCCCATGCCTGACATTCACCCCTGTTTCAACCAACTCCTCGGACGTCGCGACAAGGAAGCGATGCTGAAGCAGCATGCCCGCGTGATATGGTTCACCGGCCTGAGTGGTTCGGGGAAAAGCACCATCGCCTGCGGCCTGGAACGTGAATTGGCGCAACAGGGGTTCTTTACCCAGGTGCTCGACGGCGACAACATCCGCACTGGCATCAACAACAATCTGGGCTTCAGTGAAGCAGACCGTTTGGAGAACATCCGCCGGATCAGTGAGGTATCAAAACTGTTCCTGGACTGCGGGGTGATCTGCATCAACAGCTTTGTGAGCCCCACCAAAGAGATCCGCCGGGTGGCCCACGATATCATCGGCCGCGAAAACCTCATTGAGGTGTACGTGAAGGCCTCACTGGAAACCTGCGAAAAACGCGACACCAAGGGCCTTTACCGCAAAGCCCGCGCCGGAAAGATCAGGGATTTCACCGGCATTGACAGCCCTTTCGAAGCCCCGGAAAACCCGGACATAATATTGGATACCGAGCGTTATTCCGTGGAGGAGTGTGTGAGAATGTGCGCTGAGGTGGTGGTGCCGGTGGTGAGTTGGAAGGTGGAGGGTAAAAGGTAGAAGTTGGAAGGTAGAAGCTCGAAGCTCGAAGTTAGAAGCTCGAAGCTCCAAGCTCAAAGAAAAAAGAAAGCAGATGGTGGAAGGTGTTGGAATTTTTGCTATATTACTTGTCTTTATACAGACTGGGGCAGTGAAGTGTTCCGTCGGCAAACTGAAGTACCCATCAATCAATAAAACCA
>PWIY01000048.1 GCA_003560215.1 Bacteroidales bacterium
ATCGGTGCTGTCTTCATGCCTGTGAGAATATTTCAGGGGATCGATCCCGTCGTAGCCCACCCCACCGGTGATATAAAACGAGTTGACCGGATCGCCGAACACATTGATGCCCCCATGGATGCCCAGAAAGATCTGGGTAAAATTGCGGGTCTCATACAACTCCCCGTCAACCACCGCCTCATAATGAACAGGGGTGTTCAGGAACCCGATTTTCATCTGAAACCCGGCCAGAAAGTTCCTTGTGGTGCCACCGGCAATGAATCCGGCCTGGGGGTGATGGCCCATCGTCCGAAGCTTGCCCATGGGTGACCACCACCCCAGGGTGCCGCCCCAGTGAACCCCCGGTCTGTCCTGTGGCCGGATCCGCCGCATCCCGGGATCTTCAGCGTGACGAGGGTCATCGGGATCCTGGATCTCACCGTGATCCCGACGGTCGCGGGTGCCAGTTTCAGGAGTGTACAGATCCGGGGCGCCACGCCGCCGGCCGTTCTGATCAGTAGTATCTGCCCTGGCCTGTGGTGGGTCGCTTTCTTTGATTGCGGTCTCTTCGGCCGTTTGCGTGGTTTGCTCTACCGTTCGGCCGGTCGGGGCTTCCGTTCGGTCGGTCGGGGCTTCCGTTCCTTCACGGTGAACGGTATCCCTGTCCAATTCCACCCCAGGCACTTCAGGCCCGTCCGGCAAGTCATCCCCCGGAAGGGGAAGCATTCGCCGTGCCCTCATGGCCACCTGGGTTTCCCGCAACGGGTTGTCTGTGCGATAGAGCGAATCCAGCATGCTGCCTTCCAGCTGCCCGCTTTCCAGCCGCAGCAGCGCATCCTCAAAATCATTCGCATAAAAATCAGCAAAAAACAGCTCGATGGGATGCAGGTTGGGGATCTCCCTGAACTGCTCCGCAAGCAACGCCGAAAAATCATTGAACCCGGGATGCATCGCCACATATTCTCCCCGCCGGAAATCGAAAAAATAATCCGAAAAGGTTTCCGTATCCGTGATGGCCGCATCCATATAATCGTCCAGGTAATCCAGCACCAGCGCGGGTAGCCGGCTTTCGTGAAAAGTCCCCGCCCGGATCTCCGTCAGCACCGTATAGCGCATCAGCGGTTCTGTCACCCCGCAATGCTCCTGCCAATAACTGAGGATCGCCTGCAGGGTGTCGGCTTCAGGGGTGTCGGGCCACATCGGGTCGGGGGCCGGTGGGGGAGTTCCCGTTACGGATGTGCCAGGTTCGGCGGCCCCCGGGGTATCGGCTCCCATCGTATCAACCTCTGGCATGGCAGTGCCCCGTGTGCCGCCCTCCGGGGTGTCTGCCCCGGACGTGTCGGTTTTCACCTCCCCATGTAACATGGGAATCAGCTTCGTGGCCGCCACGGCAATGTCGCTGCAGTTGATACTGTGTTTGAGGATGAGGTCTTCCACGTCGATCGGCCGGGGTGGGGGAGTGGTGTCGTCGGATGGGGCAGTTTGTCCGGGCAAGAAACCGATCCCTTCGGGTGAGGAAGTGGCGTTTCTTTGTGAGAGATCCCGGCCCAGGAGTGAAAGGGCAGTTGTTTGGACTGGTTGGTGATCAGCTCCTGGCGCTGTTTGATCATTTGCGGGGGTCATACCTGCTGCAGGGGTCGGGTAGCAGATCACCCCTGTGGGGATCATCTCTGCTACAGGTACTGGGTTACGGGTCATCCCTGTGGGGTTCATACCTGGTGCAGGATCCTGGGTGCCGGTCATCCTTGTTGGGATCATCCCTGGGGCAGGATCCGGGGTGCAGATCATCCCTGTGGGGATCATCTCTGTTACAGGTACTGGGTTACGGGTCATCCCTGTGGGGGTTATCCCTTGTGCAGTACCCGGGGTGCAGGTCATCATGATCAGTACCAGCAGCAGCATCGCCACTTTCGTGGGATGGGGACGGTGGGCGGTGATATGTGTGGTGGTTGTAAGCATCGTTAGTAACATGTGATCCCTTCGGGATCAGTAAAGTAACGTGTGACCCCGCAGGGGTCAGAGGGTGCAGTAGTGTCCCCTCTGTTAGTAGCGTTTGATCCCTTCGGGATCAGTGAGTAACATATGACCCCTTCGGGGTCAGAGAAGGTATGGTGGTCCTCCCGGTGTTAGTAACGGGTGACCCCTTCGGGGTCGCACCAACCAACAACTCCGTGGCTTCGACCACGGTTTATGGGCTACCCCCAATACCCTCTGCCCATGAGAACCAACAACCGGAGGCGCGCAGCGCCGACAAACCGGAGTGGCGAAGCCACGACAAACCAACAACCAAGGCGCGCAGCGCCGTCAACCGTGAGGGGCATTAGCCCCGAACTAACCGGAGGAGGCAAGCCTCCGACTAACCGGAGGCGCGCAGCGCCGACTAATCCAGCGAACTGTACACGGAGTTTTCGCTGCGGTACTCGGGCACGATCTCTTTCATTTTCCTTACGAGGGCGAAGTCGTCGCCCCGGCTGATTAGTTCCAGAAGGTCTTCCAGCTGCCGGGAAATCTCTTCTTCCCGGTAGGGTCTGACCTGCGCCAGCATGATCTTCGGGTGATACGTCTGAAGGGTGTTCTCTTCCGTGGCGAGCACCTCCTCATACAACTTTTCCCCGGGCCTGAGGCCAATTTCTTTGATCACAATGTCTTTGTCCGGTTCCAGGCCTGTGAGCTGGATCATCTTGCGGGCCAGATCCAGGATCTTCACCGGTTCACCCATGTCAAACAGAAAAATTTCCCCGCCTTTTCCCATGGAACCCGCTTCCAGCACCAGGTTACAGGCTTCGGAGATCATCAT
>PWIY01000125.1 GCA_003560215.1 Bacteroidales bacterium
AAATATCCTTAATCAAAATTAACCCATGGATATGTAATTCAAGTTAAATTATTGTAATAATTTGTAAACCAGACCCTATAAAATGCATTTTTTAACCGACAAACTGATATCCCACACCATGAAAGGTTTTTATGAATTCCGGGTTTTTGGGATCAGGTTCAAGTTTTTTCCGCAGGTTGAGGATATGCACATCCACAATCCGGGTATCAGGGCTGATCTCATATCCCCAAACTTTTTTCAATATTTTTTCACGCGAAAGCACTTTATTGCGTTCATCAATCAAGAGCTTAAGCAAGGCAAATTCCGTGGAGGTGAGTTTTTCCTCCCTCCCGTTCCTGAGTACCTTATACTTGACAAAATCTACCCGGACATCCCCGAAGCGATAGTCAGTCTGGGTCAAATCCGTGTGCGGACCACGCCTTAAATGGGCCCTGAGCCTGGCAATCAACTCCCGGGTACTGAAAGGCTTGGTTATATAGTCGTCGGCACCGATTTCAAGCCCGACAACCTTATCCACTTCTTCAGCTTTGGCCGTTAGAATAACCACCGGCAGGTCAAAACCCCGTTTCCTCAAACCCTGGCACATCTCAAAACCATCTTTGCCGGGAAGTTTAACATCAAGCAAAACCAGGTTGAACTCCTCTTCCGATAACAAAGCCTCTCCTTCCTCTGCCGTAAGGGTGTGGGCAACCTCAAAGCCCTGCGATTTCAGTGCATCACTAATGCCATTGGCCATGACCCGATCGTCTTCAACGAGTAATATTTTTGTCATGATCATTCAATATTTACAGGAAGAATCAGAGAAAAAGTGCTTCCCTTTCCGGGTTCGCTTTTTAACTCGACCCTCCCTTTATGCATAAACATAATGTCCCTTACAATGGATAACCCGAGTCCATTGCCCGGGATTTGTTCTTTTTGTGAAATGCTGCTGCGGTAAAAGCGGTCAAATATCTTTTGCTGTTCTTTTTTCGGGATTCCGACTCCGGTATCTGTCACCGAAATGACCACATCACCGTTTCTTTCAGCAGCACTGAATGTGATGTGCTTCTCTTGATCCGAATGCTTCACGGCATTATCAAGCAAATTAAATATGGCTTCTTCAATCGCACCTGGCGAAATCGAAACATCGGGTAACTCCTCGGGGATCCTGACTGAAAAGATAAAGTCCGTATGATCACTGAACATCGGAAAGCGATCCAGTACTTCCCGGAGAAACCCGGGCAAACTGACCCGCTCTGTGCGATAACTCAATCTTCCTTCCCTTTTTATGCGTGAAGAATCCAGAATGAATTCAGCCATATTGCTTAACCGCCTTGCCTCCCCGTCAATCATTTGCAGGTATGCCTTTTGTCTGTCCGGATCATCGATCATCTCCTCATTCAGGTTTCCTGCAAGCATCCGGATGGCAGCAATGGGGGAACGGATCTCGTGAGACAACTCGGACAGAAAGTCTTCCTGTTGCCTGGCCAGGGCCTTCTCCCTGCAGGCATCACGGAAAATAAAAACAACACCGGCAAGCAATAAACCGGTCAATGAGGAAAACAAAAAATAATACAGAAATAAGGGCCTTTCCGAAGCCGTCACCGACTCATCAATGACATATTCAGTTTCTGCTCCGGGCTGTATGCCAGGAGCAGTGCGGTATTGGGAAACCGTACGCAATCCCAGATAGCTCAGGATCAACCCGGGCAACAAGACCGCGCCAAGAAAGATGACCACCACACGTTTTCTCAGTGCAAAATGGCGAACTGAAGGTTTCATCACGTTTAACAGCGCATAAACACGCCGTTTCCTCCCTGCTTATATGAAAAATATTTTTAGCAACATATAACCTGACATTTCTTTACAAAAGAGAATATTCCTAACCAAAAATAAATATACGCAAACATCAATGTATTTTTTGTAGCCATTGTTCCCAAAATCAGGTAATTATATCTTTTTTATCAAGGAATTTAACAAACATTTTCTGTACGGATTGTGGCTGTTTGACAGGGCTTATCCCCTTACAAACCGACAAATAGCCGCCTTTCCAAACCACATGGAAATGGTTTTTATTTGTCTTTTCCTTAAATTTGTAGCAAACCCCCAAAACCATCACACCATGCTGGAAAAAGGATTCCTGAGAGACAGTACCCGTTCCGAACCCAGGCACAAACGCAATCGCACCACATCCATGGTTAGCACCACCATGCTGTACCTGGGCGTGATTATTCTGATTGCCTCGCTGATCTATATGATCGTAAACATCAACCGGGCAGAAGCCATCCTGGGCATCTGGATCATTTTTATGATGGCCGGGCTATTCCTTGTGGTGGTAAGTCACCTTGTTAAGTGGATTTTTAGATAACCTATCACTCAAACGGTTGCGGCTGACCTGAAGCAACGGGGATCTTTCCCGTACATCCCCAGATCTGCCGCATACGACCTGGAGCGGCATCCCCAGCAATGATCTCCCAGCTTGCATCGACGGCAACCTTCAGGCAGGTTCGTCTCCTCCTTGAGGGGTTTGAAACACAGGTAATCCCGGTTGGCATCCATGATTTCACCAAAACCTGCGTCATTCAGGTTCAGCCCCGCTTTTTCCTCCCTTATGGTGGCACAAGGAGTAACCCAGGCGTTATTCAGTACGGCAATTGTCGCAGAACAGTACTGTTTGTTGACACAGTTCATGGGCAAGGTACCGGCACCGGTCATTTTCTTGTACGCACGATAAACTTTGGCCACTTCATCCGGGTCAGGTATGAATCGCTGTAGTTCGCTA
>PWIY01000099.1 GCA_003560215.1 Bacteroidales bacterium
ATTAAATACTTCTATAAATGTTAATTTGAAAGGGTTTTGGCGGGTTTTGCTTAACATCCAAAAATGCTCAATGTTTAGCATATTCGAGTCTTCTCACCCCGACAAAGCAGAACCGCAATTACTTTAAAAATAAGTAGTTGCGGTTCTTTATTTTTTGGTTGGGACAAATAGAAGGGGTTTTTATTGAAAAGGACCCGGGAAGAGCCGGACCTTTATATAGGATTCAGGAGATGGCCTGGTCTGATCCTGTTACTTTGGCTGCCATGATCTGCAGCAACAGTTCGTCGGTTTGACTCATCCCCCTGGCACCCACCTTCCCGAGGTTCTGAATGGTTTTTTCTATGTCATCGTCAATGATACCGTCATTGGAGGAAATAACGATTCCGTCGAGGGCCAGTAAGGCGGCTTGTATGGCAGATGCCACGCCGGAACTGACCTTAAGGGTACAACCTCCCTTTGCACCATCGCAAATCATTCCGGTTACACTGCCCACCATATTTTTGATGGTGTAGACAGTTTCTTTTTTCCCGCCACCCAACAGGTAGCTGATTCCGCAGCCGGCAGCAGCGGATGATACAACGCAACCGCAGAGTGCTGAAAGCCGTCCGAGGTATTTTTTGATATGGATGGCGATCAGGTGAGACAATACCAATGCCCTGATTTTACTTTCACGGTCCGACTGAAGCTTTTCTGTGGCTGCCACAATGGGCAGGGTTGCAGTGAGCCCCTGGTTCCCGCTTCCGGAGTTGCTCATGACAGGAAGGGTACAGCCTGCCATGCGTGCGTCGCAGGCAGCAGAAGTAAGCATCATGGCATTGTTGATGATGTCATCCGAAAGGATGCCCTGTTCGATTTGTTTCCTGATGGATTTACTGACCATCAGGCCATAGTCGTTCTCCATCCCTTCTTTTGCAACGCGGGTGTTCATTTCTGCAGACTCCAGGATGAATGCAATTCTTTCAACGGGAGCCTCCATGGCAAAATCAAATATGTCGCTGATTGTCAATTCAGGGGAGGGAGTGCTGTCCTTATCCGCACTCTTTCCTTCTGCCAAAGAGCACTCCACGATCTCATCATCAAGGGTAACTTTTGAAATATTTGAATGGCGGGTGGTGATGATTGCTTTGGCCTGGCTGCCTTGCTGACTGTAGCAGGAGGCTTCTATATATAACTTATGATCATTGTTGCATACATCAATGGAAATTTTTCCCTGCGCCAAAAACTCATTTGCTTCGGATATGGCTTCAGGAGATACCCCCTTGAGTAGTTCCAGGCAGTCAGCAGACCGGCCATAAACTGCACCAAGTGCAGCAGCAATTGGAAGGCCTGTCAGGCCTGTTCCGGGTACACCGACCCCCATCCCGTTTTTCAGAATATTCGGGCTTACCAGTACTTCTGCCTTTGCCGGCTTTTCTCCAAGTGTTTCCCGGGCTTTTGCCACTGCCAGGGCAACAGCGATGGGCTCGGTACACCCCAGGGCAGGAACCACCTCGGATTTAAGCAACTGAATGATTTCCCCAACCCGGGTTTCTGATGTTTTCGTCATGCTTTAAATTTTTGCAAAAATACACAATAAAAAGCACAATCAGGCAATCCCGCAGAAGTGATGTGTTGCCGGACGGCCGGGCATCGTCACGGGTTATCAGCGCCTATTCCGCTTGCTTCTCTTCGGCAAGAACAGGGTTTTCGGTATAAACATCTTTGGGTTCTTTTACAAAAAACCAGAGGAAGGCGGATATTCCAACGGTAAGTGCACTCACTATGAAAATGACCCCTTTGTTTTCTGCTTCCTGCACAAGTTCTCCAACCCCAAAGCTTGAAACAAACTGAGGCAGCACAACCGAAAGGTTAAACAACCCCATGTATAAACCCATCCGCGACTGCGAAATTTTCTGTGACATGATGGCAAATGGGAGACTGATGGTGGCAGCCCAGCCGATACCCACAATTGCCATCAGCATATAAATGACTGCAGGAGCATATCCGAACTGAAGAATGCTTAGATAGCCCAGGGCCATGATGGTGATGCTTACCGCATGTGTTCTGACTCTTCCGAAACGGGCAGCCAGGGGTTCAAGGATCAGAACAGGGATAATGGCAGCCACAAGATTGAGGGAGAAAAAGCTCCAGTTCACAATTCGACCGATGGTGTCATCAATTTCCTGGAGTCTTGCCGATTCCAGTGCACCGTTTTCCAGGAGAAGTTCCGGGTCGATGTCCACGTCAGCAAGTTCAGGGACACGAAAACGTACAAAAGCAAACAGGTAGATGAACATGGTCTGGACTCCGATCCAGGTAAATGAATGGGCAGCAAGTACTTTTCTGAAGCCAATCAGCCCGTCTTTTTCCCTGGAAATACCGTGTTCCTTTTTGGTCATGGTGATCAATACCACCACAATGGTCAGCAGTGAACAAAAAATCTCCAGTCCGTAATAAGGGATATCCGGAAACAGCCCAAGTCTTCTGAAAATACCATAGAAGGCGTATAACAGAAATCCCCAGAGTGGGAGGATGGTCTTCATGATCTCATACAGAGAGGCCTCATTGACGCTGTCTGTTTTATTATCCGCTTCTGCTTTGCTGGCAGCCGCTGCCTCCTCATCGTCTTTGCCATATTGTCCGAGATACCTTGGCTCCTTGATAAAGAAAGGCGGAACAACGGAGAAGAGGAAAACCAGCACCACCCCAAAATAGATCAGAACATAGTTGCCCCAGATGGCGCCGATCAGGTAGGCAAGCACACCGAAAGTGCCTGAAACC
>PWIY01000318.1 GCA_003560215.1 Bacteroidales bacterium
AATCTGCGTCGTGTAAAAGAGCTGTCCGGGCAGAGCGATCATACAGTCCACCAGGTCTGCCTCGATGAGGTTCTTGCGGATTTCTCCTTCGCTAGTGGTGTTGGTGGACATGGACCCGTTGGCCATGACAAAACCGGCAACTCCCGTGGGCGAGAGGTGATGGATGAAGTGCTGAATCCAGGCGTAATTGGCGTTGTTCACCGGCGGGATTCCGTATTTCCAGCGTGCGTCTTCACGAAGACGTTCGCCGCCCCAGTCGCTCATGTTGAAGGGCGGATTGGCGAGGATGAAATCAGCCCGCAGGTCTTTGTGCAGGTCATTGTGGAAGCTGTCCGCATGCTGCCCGCCAAGGTTGGCGTCGAGTCCTCTGATGGCCAGGTTCATCATGGCCAGCCGCCAGGTGGTGGCGTTGGACTCCTGGCCATAGATAGCGATGTCGCCCAGGCGGCCGCCGCGCTCCTCAACAAAGCGCTCGCTTTGAACGAACATGCCGCCCGAGCCGCAGCAGGGGTCATACACTCGGCCTTTATATGGCTCGATCATCCTGACGAGCAGATTGACCACGCACCGGGGTGTGTAAAACTCGCCGCCGCCTTTGCCCTCTGCCGCGGCGAAACGACCGAGGAAATACTCGTACACCCGGCCGAGAATATCTTTTGAGCGGGATTCATCGTCCCCAAGTCCGATCTTGCTGATGATATCGATGAGTTCACCCAGGCGGTATTTATCCAGAGACGGGCGGGAATAGTCTTTGGGCAGAACACCCTTGAGGGTCGGGTTCTCTTTCTCAATGGCCACCATCGCGTCATCAACGATTTTGCCGATGGTCGGCTGCTTGGCGCTGGATTGGAGTCTGGCCCAGCGAGCCTCCTTCGGCACCCAGAAGATGTTGGCAGCCGAGTATTCGTCACGGTCTTCAGGATCGGTGTATTCCGTATCCTTCGTAGCCTCCAGCTGCTTGTACTTGGCCTGGAAGGCGTCCGAGATGTATTTCAAAAAAATCAAACCGAGAACCACATGCTTGTACTCGGAGGCATCCATATGCCCCCGCAGCTTGTCCGCAGCCGCCCACATCTGGTTCTCAAAGCCGAGATTGGCACCGTTTCCTTTTTTTTCTGTCATGTATTTCCTTTTTCGTATCTATACGCCCAACGCTGGAAGTAACCGGCGCCGCAAATGAACCTTCCGCGAAGCGCCGCAAGCCTTTCCGGCGTCCGGTTTACTGATTGGTTCGCTTTAGCGATATACTTCTTTCCGGTGTCCAACCTTAACTATCCAGACAGTAAGTTCGTTGTCCTGGATAGAATAGATAATTCGATATCGCCCATATCGAAATCTGTATCTTTCCTGTCCACTTAATTTTTTACACCCTTGTTGTCGCGGACTCTCACTTAATGATTCGATGCACCGTAAAATTTTTTTTAAGTCATCATTCGGGATCGATTTGAAATCCTTCCAAACTGACTTTTTGAAAAATATTTTATATTCGGCCATCTTTTTTCAGCCTTTTGACCACCTGTTCATAGCTGATGAGAGGCTCATCAGCCCTTTCATCAAAGGCAGCGAGATCCTCTGCGTCCTCAGCAAGTGCTTCTTTCAAGGCCTCATTAATTATTTCCGACATTGAACGTGATGTTTCAAGTGCCTTGAGGCGCAGCGCATGATGGAGCGCAGGGTCCAGATATATAGTTGATCGTTTTGATAATGTTGTCATAATTTTCCTCCGTGGATTTGCTTTTATAACATCATAGCGTCACAACGTTAAAATGTCAATCGGGAAAATAAAAATGCCACGGGAAGCGAACGATAAAGCCCACCGGCGGCAATGGAGCGCAGCGGAATTGCCGTCCGGTGCAGCGCCTTGTTCTGCTTCCTTGGCTTTGATGATGTCAATAATTTCCTGTATTTCCTTCGTTTTGGAAGATATCTCAGTTTCCGCACCTTTCCTAAATCTGAAATCACAATACTGGCAGCCGTCCGCAAGCGTCTGTGTACGCTTAAGTCCCCAGCTCATGGCATCGCTCAAGGCAATATCTGACAGGCAAATGCATGGCGCGAGCTCTTCCCCGCCATGCTTTTTCACAAACTCAATATTTCCGCAGCGGAGATAGTTAACACCAAAGTCGTACTCATTCTTCGTTAGAGAATATCCGGCCTTTTGCGGTTGGCTGGTAATTGCCACGGCAATAATCGTGCCGGACTTTCACTTAAATTCATGCAATAGCGTCTAAATGCTTTTTACGAATACCAGTTCAACCAAAGGCACTTCCCATTGGTTAACCTTGAGATAATGCCGGAATTCCTCCTGCGAATCATCGGCACACCATCTCACCATGCCGATGATTCTTGCCTCGCGGATGGTTTTGGCGTGGCCGGACCACCTGGCATTGCCTTCGCGGGAGAGTTTGGCCACGCACTGCCCGCTTGCGGTTTCCAGGCGCAGGCCTGTTGGGGTGTCTGTTACGTTCAAGGTGTCTCCGGGATTTAGCCCGGCCAAATGTTGGTGGATGGGGTGGTCCGGGGGAAACCGTCCGGCATGGCCTAGGTGGAGCTCGGGCAGGGAGAGCGTGGTGTAACGGCAGCGGATGGCCGCGGTACCGACTGTGTCCTCCGGGGGCGGGGTTCGCTGGATGATCCAGTCGCCGTGGAGGTCTTTTATAAAGGGGTTGGGCTTGTTTAGCGTCTCCATGAGGCAGAGGGTTTGTCTGGCCCGGGTCATGCCCACATAGAGCAGGCGGCGTTCCTCTTCCTGTGCG
>PWIY01000182.1 GCA_003560215.1 Bacteroidales bacterium
CGACCGGTAGCCTGGGTGGTGTATTCAGGCACCGGCAGCGACATTGCCTCCCTCCCGGCCAGGCTGTATTCAATACCCCCCTGACCAACGCCGTCAAAATCCACGGTATCCAGCACGCCTTCAACCTGCCCCTGGTCACCCTGTTCTTCGGTCTCGCCCTGATCCCGGCGTTCTGTGCTCCGCTGATCCCTGCCGGGAAACAGCGCCCTGGGGTCAACTTCCGGTTCAGGCTCCTCTTCTGCCTCCTCACCCTCTTCCTGCGGATCCGTCACGGGATCTTCCCGTTCCGATTCCACTTCCTCCTGTTCTGTTTGGGGATCTGCCACTTCATCCGGCAATGCCACAGCCTCTTCGGCCTCCTGGGTCACAATCTCCTCGTGTTCGGAAGCTTCGGTTGCAGGAGGAGACTGGGGTACAGGTGTGGGAGCTGCCAGCGGCTGCCTGTCTCCCTGCCCCTCATCCTCGTAACCAAGTGCCACAAGCACTCCGTAGTCATCAGGTTGCGGTTCGGGGGCCGACAGGCTAAAAAGAATGAAGCTCAGCAGGAGCAAGCCATGAAAAATGAGCGTACCTGCCAAAGCCCGGTTTCTGTCTTTTTTTTCCGATGTTTCCATCAGCGTCTGTGTGGTTGTGTGGCCAGAATTACCCTGTAACGGGTATCCAGTTGTTTGTTTAATTCTTCTACAGCATCAATTACATTTACAATGTACTGCACAGGAACCGAATGGTCTGAGCGCAATACAATCGCTGCCTCCGTCTGCCCTGCAAGCCTGCTTGTAAGTCCTGTTTTCAGCAATTCAATATCCACAGGGTCCTCTTCCAGAAATAACTGCCTTTCCGCATTGAGGTAAACCGTCACGGTTTGGTGCGCCACCTGCCGGCTGTCGCTTGAAGGCAGTAAGAGCTGGATGGCACTGGGTGCAACCAGGGTGGATGTGAGCATGAAAAAGATCAGCAGCAGGAACACCAGATCCGACATGGAAGCCATGCTCCACTGTAAATTCCTTGTATTTCGTGCTTTAATTGCCATATTTCACAATTTAAGAGGCTGGTTCGTGCAGCAGATCCATAAATTCCGTGGCGCGGGCCTCCAGCATAAACACAACCTTTTCGATGCGGGCCACCAGGATGTTATAACAGATAAAGGCAATGATACCAACAGCCAGACCTGTCATGGTTGTTACCATGGCCTCATAAATACCACCGGCCAGCAAACTTACATCAATATTCGGGCCAGCCATGGCCATGTTATAAAATGCTCGTATCATTCCTATCACGGTTCCCAGGAAGCCCAGCATTGGCGCTGCTCCGGCCACCGTGGCCAGCACTGCGATGTTTTTTTCCAGTTTGGCAACCTCAAGTTTTCCCACATTTTCAATGGCTGCATTGATGTCGCCAAGCGGCCTTCCGATTCGGACAATTCCCTTGGCAATCATACGGGCAATGGGCGACTGGTTATTTCTGCACAAAGACTTTGCCGAATCAATGCGTCCGTTATGAATAAAATCACGGATGTTATTCATAAAATTGGTCTCTTCATTGGACGCACGGCTGATGGCAAAGTAACGTTCAATAAAAATATAGATCGCCACAATGGACAAAACAGCCAGGGGTATCATCACAATGCCACCCTTGAAGGCAAGGCTCCACAAAGACAATGTTTCCTCAGCCGGGGCCGGTGCCTGGGCCAGGGTATCAACAAGCTCCTCTTGCACAGCCTCCTGGGCCTGAACTAACATCAACATCACAGATAACATGGGCAGTGGTTTTTCGTAATTTGTTTTTAGTTATAACTGATAAAGGGCACAAATATTTTACACCATGCAAATATAGTGAATTAATCAATCCTTCAGGCAACATCCTGGCTGCCCGAACACAGAAAAATTGAAGAAATTATATTACCTTTACGCTTCATTTTTCAGTATATAAAAAAGAAGAGATTATGAAGAAAATTCAAGTAGCTATTAACGGATTTGGCCGCATCGGACGATTGACGCTTAAAGCGGCCATGGAGAAGGACAATGTGGAGATCGTTGCTGTGAACGACCTGACGGACAATGCAACACTGGCCCATCTTCTGAAATATGACTCTGTACACGGAAAGTTCCCCGGTGATGTTTCCACCGAAGGCAACGATCTGGTTGTCAATGGAAATACGATTAAGGTATTTGCCGAAAAAGACCCGGCAAAATTGCCCTGGAAAGATCTGGGTATCGATGTGGTGGTTGAGTCCACCGGTGTATTCAGAGACAGGGAGAACATCGGCAAACATATTCAGGCCGGGGCCCGCAAGGTAATCCTTTGCGTACCGTCCAAGTCTGCTGATGACGTTGATGCAACCATTGTACTGGGAGTCAATGATCACGACCTGAAAGAAGATCAGGAAATCTTTTCCAATGCTTCGTGCACCACAAACTGTCTGGCCCCTGTGGTAAAAGTTCTGAATGACAAGTTCGGCGTAAACCACGGGTTGATGAATACCATCCACTCTTATACCAACGACCAGGTTATTCTGGATGCACCCCACAAAGACCTTCGTCGTGCGCGTGCAGCAGCCATGTCAATCATTCCCACCACCACTGGTGCAGCCAAAGCTGTCGGGCTGGTAATTCCCGAACTCAAAGGAAAAATGGACGGTTTTGCCCTGCGTGTTCCCACACCCGACGGATCGATTGTTGATCTGACCTGTGAACTGTCAAAGGAGGTCAGCAAAGATGAGGTCAACCAGGCGCTGAAAGAGGCTGCTGAC
>PWIY01000007.1 GCA_003560215.1 Bacteroidales bacterium
CATGCCACAGACAATTCCATTACCCTTGAATGGGAAACTGAAAAGGAGGGGCACACCGAGGTGCGCTATGGTACGACTCCTTCACTGGAAATGGGAAGCATTGTGGATGAAGAACCGAAAAACCACCATTCCGTTACGATCAGCGGGCTGGACCCTGCCACGGTGTATAAAGTGCAATTGCGTTCAGCGCTGGAAACAGATACCAGTTTCACCCAGGTTTACATTGCCTCAACCGCATCACCGGAAGGGGCCACCGGAGAGATCCTGACATGGTTCAACAAATCAGTGGCTCATGAACTGGCCACCCACCGCGAGGCCGACCAGAACATCCGGTTTGAGGAGAAACTGGTTGAATACATTGACAAGGCTGAAGAGACGGCGGAGTTTACCTTTTATAACATATCCGGAGATGTGGGGACCATGGTGGTGGATGCCATCACTGATGCCCATGACAGGGGGGTGGATATCCGGGTGATCGGATCCGGGCATACAGGCAGCACCAACCCGCTGATCAGTCAGCTGTCCGCTTCCGGGGTTCATGCGGTGCAAAGCACCGGGGGCGAACAAATGCACAACAAATTTGCGGTAATTGATGCCCACCACGAAGATCCTTCCCGTTCATGGGTCATTACCTCTTCATGGAATTCAACCGACCATGGATCGGATCACCAGTTTCAGAATATGGTGGTGCTGCAGGATGTGGCCCTCGCTCGTGCTTACTGGCGTGAATTCAACCAGATGTGGGGCGGGGAATCCGGTGGTTTCAGTTCGGCAGATGCCCGGTTTGGCCCGGATAAATCGGTGGTGAACCCCTCGGTTTTCTGGTTGGGTCAGGATCAGACCAGGGTTGAGGTGTACTTCAGTCCGCAGGCCAATACTGAGGCGCAGATCAACAGGGTTTTGAGTGGCGCGGAAGAAAGCATTGACCTGGGACAGAACATCATCACCCGGCGTGCCATTTCCAATACCATGCTGAGCCGCTATAACCAGGGCGTTAAGGTCCGGGGGGTGATCGGAACCATTACCGGACAGGGCAATGAGTGGGAATACCTGAGCTCCTGGGCCGATGTGCATCATTTCCCGCAAAACCAGTTTGGCCTTCTACACCACAAATATGCCATTGTGGATGGAGAGATTCCCGGAGAGAACTCCAGGGTGATTACCGGCTCACACAACTGGTCGGCCAACGCAAATTTCCGGAACGATGAGAATACCCTGATCATTCATGACCCGCGTGTGGCCAATGAGTTCTTCCAGGAGTTTGCCGCCCGTTACTGGCAGGCCGGCGGTGAAGATCAGTTTGATGTGCCGGTGTCCGTTCCCGGTGAAGGGCTTTTTGCCGGCCGGGATGAGGTGTTCCTGCAAAACTTTCCCAATCCGTTTTCTGAAACCACCACCATCCGTTTCAGTCTTGAAGAGGGCCGGTCGGTATCGCTGACTGTATATGACATGACGGGCCGACGGGTGGCTGTTTTGCTGGAAGATGACAGCCTGGAGCCGGGGATGCATGAGGTAGGTTTCGATGCCGCGCACCTTCCCCGCGGAGTGTATGTGTATCGCCTCACAACGGATGACGGAAGGACTTTCCCGGGCAGGATGTCGCTGGTCAGGTAGTCCGGATTGGTTTTTTCACCCGGGGGTGCCTTTCGGTGCCGGGGCTTGTTGCCTGATTAACCGGGAAACGACACGGAAAACCGACTCATTTAACATAGCCTGTTCCCCCGTTTATGGTGGTTTGGGCATTTCATTCAAACAAAAAACATGTAAGATGAAAAGATCCGGGTTTATGGCCGTTTTGGCCCTGGTGTTGCTGGTGCGGTGTGCACCTGCAGAAAACGATACAGAGCGAGTTATGGAAAAGTTCAGTGTTTCTTCACCCTCCTCGGTAAATACCGTTCATTTCGGGCTGAATGACGGGCAGCCCCATTACCGGGTGACCCGGTTTGGCCAGGAGGTGATCGGTTGGTCGGCCCTTGGTCTGGAGCTGAAGGATCTGCCTGACCTGGTAAACGGTTTTGAAGTGGATGCCCATGAAACCTTTCCGGTTCGGGAAACCTGGGAGCAGGTTTGGGGGCAATCCCGGTATGTAGACAACCATTGCGATGTGCTCAAAGTCTTCCTGCGTGAAAAGGAAGCGCTCGGACGGCAGCTGATCCTGGAGTTCCGGGCTTTTGATGACGGGGTGGCCTTTCGGTATGAGTATCCGGAACAACCCGGGCTGGAAACCTTCCGGATCATGGATGAGCTGACTGAGTTCCGCCTGACTGGTGACCACGAATCCTGGTACATTGATGCTTACCAGTGGAACCGTTATGAGTACTACTACCAAAACTCCCCGGTAAGCCAGGCGGATACCGTGCATACGCCGTTTACCATGCGGACAGCGGATGACCTCTACCTTTCCTTCCATCAGGCTGCCCTGATCGATTACTCCACCATGACCATGGAACGCACCGGCGATTTCACATTCAAGGCCAACCTGGTACCCTGGGCCGAAGGAGACCGGGTAAGGGTTTCTGAAACCAGGGTGACCCCCTGGCGTACCATCCTCATGTCGGACTTCCCCGGCGACCTGATCACCTCCAAAATGATCCTGAACCTGAACGAACCCAATAAGCTGGAAGACACTTCCTGGATCAAACCCGGAAAAGATGTGGGGATATGGTGGGGAATGCACCTGGATAAATACAC
>PWIY01000215.1 GCA_003560215.1 Bacteroidales bacterium
CCGCAACTCAGGGAATAACCGGTAGAGCCGGTTGGTGTTGAAATGATCAGGCCGTCGGCCCAATACGTATTCAGAAACTGGTCATCCACGTAAGCCTTTATTTTGATCATGCTGGAATTGTCGCGCTTCAGCACGGTCATCTCATTGAGGGCATAGTTAAAGTTGCCGAATAGCTCCGGAGGCGAATATAGTTTAAGCATGGCCCGGTTGTCAATGGCATAATCTCCCGAAATCAAAGCTTTGGAGGCATGGGAAATTTCATCGGTTGAGATCGCTGAAAGGAAGCCCAGACGGCCCGTGTTGATCCCCAGCACCGGAATGCCGGAGTTCTGTATCAGGGTGATGGTGTCAAGCAGTGTGCCGTCTCCTCCGATGCTGATCATGCAAAAGGTGTCCTTGTCGGGAGGGTCCCCGGCCGGCAATACCCTGAAGGGTTTTTTGAACTGCACGTGCTCCCTGATGTGTTGGTACAACCCTTCATAAACCAGGAATTGCGATACCCTTTCCTCCATGATGCTCACCATGAGCCGGAAGTTGTCCAGAAAAGCGGGGTCGAATGCCCTTCCAAAGAAAGCGATCTTCATAGCGGGGCTTTATTTTTTTCGAAGGTAATAAATTTGGTTCACTGCAATGGTTTTACCTGTGATTGGGCTATGATTTTTCCACAGGGTCTAAATCATTTCGAATCGTTTGGCGTCCAGCCTCAGGAAAGTAAATATCATCAGTGTAACACCCCAAAGGGATGATCCTCCGTAGCTTATCAGTGGCAGCGGTATTCCGATTACCGGCACAAGGCCGATGGTCATACCGATGTTGATGGCAAAATGGAAAAATAAGATGGAAATGGTGGCGTAGCCGAATACCCGGCTAAAGGCGGATCGCTGCTTCTCAGCCAGGGAAAGGAGTCGCAGAAGCAAACCTGTGTACAAACCAATGATCATCAGGCTTCCGATGAATCCCCATTCTTCCCCGATGGTGCAGAAGATAAAATCCGTTGACTGTTCGGGGATGAAGTTGAACTGGGTTTGTGTGCCCTGCAGAAATCCTTTGCCTGCAAAACCTCCCGACCCGATTGCGATTTTTGACTGGTGGAGGTTATAGCCGGCACCCTGAAGATCAGCTCCTCCGTAAAGCAACACTTCAATCCGTGCTTTGTGGTGTGGCTGCAATACATTGTCGAAGGTGTAATCAACGGAGTAAACAAAAACCGACAACAGAAAAAAGAGGCCGATCAGTTGCGGGATCACACCGCTTTTTTTTCGCATCAGGATTCCGGCCAGGAGTGTGATTGCACCAAGGGCCCCGATGATGATGAATTCGTTGAAGATCAGGGTGAGCACAAAAAGTGCCACTGCCACTGCCGCGAAAAACAGGACCAGCCCCCCGATGTAACCTTCCCGGAAAAACACAAGGATGAAAGAGGAGAAAACCAGTGTGGTACCAACATCTCTCTGCAGCAATACCAGCATGGCCGGAAGCAGCACAACGCCAAAGGCCTTCATCCGTTCCGTAAAACCCGGCTTTTTTGCCCTTGCCTTGCTGATCAGGGAGGCAAGGGCCAGGATCGTACCGTATTTTGCAATTTCAGACGGTTGAAAAGCAAAACCACCCACCCGGAACCATGCCCGGGTGGCATTGATTTCCACCCCGAAAAACAGGACGCCGATCAGCACCAGTAACAGACCGAAATAGATCACCCACGCAAAGCTGGTGAAAAAACGGATGTCGATGGTCAGAACTGCCGCAGCCAGGACCAGGGCGCCCAGGATCCATACCAGTTGCTTGCCGTAGCTGGTTCCAAGATCAAAAATATGCCGGTGCGCATCGGAATATTCTGAAGCGAAGATATTGAACCAACCGACGGTCACCATTACCAGGAACAAAACCAAAACTGTTTTGTCAATATTCCTGAATATGTTGAACTGTGGATTCATTGGTTTTTTATTGTGCGTCTTCAGGAAAAGCGGTTAAAAAGCTGGCATCCAGTATACGCTGTTCAAACCATTCCCGGTTCACTTCCCGGGTGAGGTATTTCTCAATCATCAGACTGGCGATGGGGGCAGCCCATACAGATCCATAACCGGCATTTTCCACCACCACCGAAATGGCGATCTGAGGGTCATCCACCGGGGCAAAAGCCACAAACACCGAATGGTTTTCTCCGTGGGGGTTCTGAACTGTACCGGTTTTGCCGGCCATTTCAATGCCGGGGATGGCTGAAAAACTGCCTGTTCCTTCAGCGACAACACGCCTCATTGCCTCAGCCATGGTCTCAAAATGTTCCTTGTCAATGTCGATATTGTTTGCCAGGCCAAACTGGCTGTTTTTGTTGTCGGGTGTATCAATGGCCTTTACCACATGCGGGGTGATGTAATAGCCCCGGTTGGCCACGGCAGCGGTCATGTTGGCCAGCTGCACCGGAGTGACCCCAAGCTCGCCCTGGCCGATCCCCAGTGAAATGATGGTCTGGGAGCGCCATCCTCTGGGCCCGTAAAGCCTGTCATAGTACGCGGGGGTTACCACCAGACCAGGCAGCTCATGCGACAGGTCGCTCCCGAATGGGGCACCCAGGCCAAAACTGGTCACGTAATCGCGCCACTGTTGCAATGATTGCTGGATGTTATCAAACCGGGACTGGTTGATGGTGTTTTGAAAAATGATGCTGGAAAACGTGTTGCAGCTGTATTGGATTCCGGTAATGGCATTGACCGGGCTTGGGTGAGACCGACACCGGATGCTGA
>PWIY01000090.1 GCA_003560215.1 Bacteroidales bacterium
CGAAGATGTCCACAGCCGCATTGAGGAAAACTGCCTGCGCTTCCTCCAGGACCGGAGCTGAAAAAAACTGAACCGCATCGGATTTCCTGTGTGATGCGTACTTTTTTTGTTATGTTTGCCACATTCCGGCATTTACACATTCGCTGAATTCCGGAATTCAGGCATTCACTGATATAAAAAAACACAGATATGTTAGCAACCACAGGTATCCGACATGAAGACAAATATGCCATGGAAAGGCGGACACCCGTCACCCCCATGCACTGCCGCAGGCTGATTGAAAAAGACGGGCTGAAAATCGTGGCACAGTCATCCCCGAAAAGGGCCTTTTCTGATGATGCATACCGCGAATCCGGTGCCACCGTGCAGGAAGATCTGAGCAATTGCGACGTGATCTTCGGGGTGAAGGAAATCCCCGAAGAAGCCTTTGAAGCAGGCAAAACTTATGTGTTTTTCAGCCACGTGATCAAGGGGCAGCCTTACAACATGCCCATGCTTAAAAAGATGATGGAGAAAGGATGCAACCTGATCGACTATGAATGCATTGTGGATGAGCAGGGAAAACGACTGATCTTTTTCGGCAGGTTTGCAGGGCTGGCCGGCATGATCAATTCGCTGTGGAGCCTGGGAGAGCGGCTCAGGGAATACGGATACACAGACAACCCTTTCCTGTCAGTCAAACAATCCTGCAATTATGGATCACTGGATGAGGCCAAAGAGGCTGTGGCGGCCGTGGGGCAACGAATTGCCAGGGAAGGACTCCCGGATGCCCTCACCCCGCTCACCATCGGGTTCACGGGCTACGGAAATGTGTCGCAGGGAGCCCAGGAAATTGCCGATCTGCTTCCGGTCCGGGAAATCACCCCGCAACAATTGAAGGAACTGGAAAAGACCGGGGATGTTTCGGGGCACACCATCTACAAAGTGGTGTTCAAAGAGGAGGACATCTCCCGGCGAAAAGACGGTAAAACTTTTGTGTTGCAGGATTACTACGACAATCCGGATCAGTACGAAAATGCTTTTGAACAGTATATCCCGCACCTGTCGGTGCTGATGAACTGCATGTACTGGGACGACAGGTATCCGCGCATTGTCACCAAAGATTACCTGAAAAAACTGTATGAGGGGGGCAATCCGAAGCTGACGGTAATCGGGGATATCACCTGCGACCCCGACGGTTCGATAGAGTGCACCCACCAGGGAACGCCCATTGAAGACCCGGTGTTTGTATACAACCCGGACACCGGAAAACCCGCCATGGGATTTAAGGGCAAAGGGATCCTGGTGATGGCGGTAGATATTTTACCCAGCGAACTTCCACGCGACTCATCTATGGCATTCGCTGATGCACTCTTTCCGTTTGTCACACCCATTGCCGGAGCTGATTTTTCAGCCCCCTTTGAGGAGATCCGCCTGCCGGATCCAATAAAAAAGGCACTGATTCTGCATCGGGGCAAACTCACCCCCGACTACACATACATTCAAGAATACCTGTAATTTCCTGATTTATGAGAAACAAGGTTTTGATACTTGGCGCCGGACTGGTTGCCAATCCCATAGTCAATTATTTGCTGGAGAAAGAATTTGAGCTGACCGTGGCCACTGCTCCGGAAACCATTGACCGGGCCAGGGTCATGATCGCCAACCGCCCCAACGGGAAGGCGGTGGAATGGACCATGAACCAAAAAGAAACGCTGAATGAACTGATCGCCTCACACGACCTGACGGTCAGCCTGCTGCCATGGGCCTTCCATGTGGAAGTGGCCGGGTATTGCATCAGGCATCAAAAAGACATGGTCACCACGTCCTATGTCAAGCCCGACATGCAGGCGCTGGACCAGGAGGCCACGGATGCCGGCATCATCATACTCAATGAGCTCGGTGCGGATCCCGGCATAGACCACATGTCAGCCAAACGGATCATCGACCATGTGCACGAAAAGGGTGGTGAGGTGAAGAAATTCTACAGCTTTTGCGGTGCCCTGCCGGCTCCTGAAGCAGCCGGAAATCCTTTCCGCTATAAGTTTTCATGGAGCCCGAAAGGTGTGCTGATGGCCAGTAACAACGATGGTCGCTACCTCTGCAACGGCAAGGAGGTATATGTTCCGGGCAACGACATTTTCAAAGAGCCCATTCCGGTAGAGGTTCCGGAAATCGGAAAGCTTGACGTTTACCCCAACCGCAACAGCCTGCCTTACATCGACAAATACGGGATTCCGGAGGTACAGACCATCATGCGGGGCACATTCCGCCACCCCGGATGGTGCGAAACCATGCATGTGGTCAAGAAACTGAACCTGATCACCAACGACAGTTATGACCTCACGGGAAAAACCTACGCGGACCTGATGCGCATGCTGGTTGGGGCAGATGAAGGCGACAACCTCATGGAAAAGGTGGCCGCCTTTGCCGGCATACCCGTAGATGCTCACCCCATTCAGGCCCTTGAATGGCTGGGGCTGTTTGAAGACAAGCCCATGAACAGGCGGCAGGACACCCCTTTTGAGGTGGTGTCTGACCTGATGATCGAAAAAATGATCCTTGGCGCCCATGAACGCGACATGGTGGTGATGCAGCACATGCTGCTGGCCACTTATCCGGACGGCAAAAAAGAGGTCATTCGGTCCTGCATGCTCGATTACGGCAGCAAGGCTACGGATACGGCCATTGCCCGCACGGTGACACTCCCTGCGGCAGTCGCCGTGGAGATGATCCTCAAGGGTGAGATCTGCGAAAAAG
>PWIY01000185.1 GCA_003560215.1 Bacteroidales bacterium
TCCAGTTCTTGACTTTTTCAGGGATCATATCAACAATGACCGTAAAATTGTAGAACTGGATCCGGACCATGAAGGCGTTTTTAATGTGGCATTTGAGGTGCCGGAACCTGTGATGGGCACGTTGAATGCCGGCAGGTCAACGATGCAGGTTTACCTGGAACCCGGGTTTGCCATGTATCTGGAGGGAGATGCCAGACGCCTGCCGCAGGATGCGGAGTTTGAGGGACTGGGAAGTGTGGAAAATAACTTTCTGGTTGCCTACTACGATGAAGTGGAGTCAGGCCTCGGGCGGACTTTCCTGAATGAACAGGCCGGTGAGCTGACCCCTGAAGAATACCTTGATTTTGCAGCCAGGACCAAAGACATCAAACTTAATTTCCTGAGTGAACACCCGGAAGCACATGCCATGAGTGCGAACTTTATTCATTTCTTTGAAACCCGGGTCGCCTATGAAAAATACCAGCAGTTGCTTGATTATCCTTCGCTGCATCAGCGGATGAATGATCTGGACGAAGCTCCGGATCTTCCCCTGCATTATTACGACTTTCTGGATGATGCGACCCGCTTTGACGGCGACCGGCTGAATAACCTGACCTATGTGAACTTCCTGCTGAACTACCTCGATCACATGAGGGAAACCGGCGACAGGGTGTTTGCTGAGGACAAATCCAGGCATGAGATCAACTATGCCCTTGCGGAAGATCATCTGACCGGACGTTCAAAGTACTACATCCAGGCACTGTCTGTCAGCCGGGAGCTTCATTCGGGCGACATCGATCTGGCCCTGGAGATGTATGATCACTTCATGGAGCACAGCCCGGTGGAAGAATATAATACGAGGCTGGAAAATGCGTATGAGACGCTGCAGGGATTGTGGGCCGGTAATCCGGCACCGGATTTCACCATGACGGACCTGGAAGGCAATGAGTTTTCATTGAGTGACTACCACGGCAAGGTGGTTTATCTTAAGTTCTGGGCCTCATGGTGCGGGCCATGTATGCGGGAAGTTCCCCCGGCGGCTGAGATGAAAGAGCGGATGGCCGGTGAGGATGACCTGGTGTTCATGTATGTGTCCATTGATGTCAACCCGGATGCCTGGCAAAATACCATTGAAGCTCACGAAATTACCGGCGTGCATGCCCGTACCCCGGGTCGTGAACGGGGTGTGCCTGCCCTTTACAATGTGCGGTGGATCCCCACATTCTACCTGATCGGTCGTGACGGAAATATTTATGACCATCGCCCGCCGAACCCCAGTGATCCGGAAATTGATGACGTGCTGGAGGCTGCCCTGAGGCAGCAATAGCCCGGGGCGTGTGGCCTGGTGGTGTGGGTTAATGGTGCGGGTCAGCGGCGTGGGCCAGCATTGTGTCCAGTGTCCCGGTTCGTATCCCTTGCCGGGTTCTGATCCGAAGCCGGATCCCCAGCCCGTTCTGTATTCTGATCTTCGGCCTGCAGCGAAAAATATTGTTCCACCTCCCCCAGGTCATCCTGCGGGGGGGTGAGATCTTTAATGATCTTCCCTTTTTCCAGCAAAATCACACGGGAACAGATATTGGTAAGATGGTTCAGGTTATGGCTGGAAACCAGCATGGTGGTTCCCCTGGCTTCGTTTTCTGCCTTCAGCATCCGTTTAACCATGATCTGTGAACTTGGATCCAGGTAATTGAAGGGCTCGTCAAGGATCAGCAGCCCGGGCCGGACCATCATGGCTGCCACGATCCCCACCTTTTGCTTGTTGCCCGTTGACAGCTGACGGATGTACTTTTTTTGCCCCAATACCTCATCGCTGATAAAACGGTTAAACTCCTTCAGCCTTTCATCCACTGCAGCAGGATCCATTCCGTGGAGTTTTCCCACAAAGTAGAAATACTCTTCAGGGGTCAGAAAATCAATTAAAAACCCCTCATCCAGGTAGCTGCCGGTAAAAGGCTTCCAGTGATCACTCCCTGTCACCGCCTGCTCTGCAATGATAGCCTTGCCTGCTGTGGGTTCGATCAGGTCGAGCATGAGCCTGAAGAGGGTGGTTTTTCCGGCGCCGTTGTTGCCCACAATGCCGGTAAGCGTCCCGGGTTCGATCTCCAGGTGGTCAATGTGCAGGGCAGTTTGTTGCCCGTATTTTTTGATGAGTTGTTCGATTCGGATCGCAGTCATTATTTTTCCCGGTATTTACTGAGGTTGTGGTATTTTTTTCGTTGGAATTTTTTCGTTGTGGCGCGCAGCCACCTGGGGTGCAGCAATATGAAGATCAGTCCGGTGGCACCCGTTACCATGGCGAAGTTCTCTTCCATCCTGAAGGGAAGGAAATAAGCGATGATCATCAGGATAATTACCGAAAACATGGCTGCCAGTATGGTCATGAAAAGCGTGCCGCTGGTTCCTTCAAAGTTGAATGAGGCCCTTTTGTTGGGATCAATACGGGTGCTGTTGTTCACCCCTGTATAGAACAAAAAGGCAAAGATGACCCCGGTGACATATAAAAACATTCCGGCCATGGGAAGTACCATATCAGGAGCAGCAAATCCCAGCAGGATGAGCATTGGTACGATCTGTGACAAGGCCAGCAGGGAGTAGAAATAGTATTTGGCCTGTATGAAGCGGTACAAATCGGCATCGCGGCTGGCGATCAGGTCAAAAAAGCGGCTTTCCCACGAAAAGGCATACTGCAGGTGATAAAAC
>PWIY01000120.1 GCA_003560215.1 Bacteroidales bacterium
AGGGATTCGAACCCCCGGAGGCTGTTACACCTCAACGGTTTTCAAGACCGCCGCAATCGACCACTCTGCCATCTCTCCGGGGCAAAAGTACAAAATATTTTTTTCGGCGCAACAATAATCCGTTTAAAGCCCCACATTTACCGAAGATGACTGGCAGTGCGGCCCGGATCGGATCAATCATCTGGTTCGGGTCGCAACGTGCCGCCGGAGATGACTTTGAAACAATGCCCCATGCAAATGCTGGTGAGTTGGCCAAAAACTGTATTTTTGAATTTCCGGAAAACCCCAAAATATGGATAATCTGAAAACAGCGGTTGTGGTTCTGAACTGGAACGGACGTCACCTTTTGGAACGTTTTCTCCCTGATTTGGTTCGTTATACTCCGCAGGAGGTTGAAATCGTTGTGGCTGACAATGCTTCCACAGACGATTCACTTCCTTTTCTGGCATCACATTTTCCGGATATACGCGTTATCAGCCTTTCTGAAAATTACGGTTATGCGGGTGGATACAACCGGGCACTGAAAGAGGTGGATGCTGATCTGTATGTGCTGCTGAACTCTGACATTTCTGTGACAGAAAACTGGCTGGATCCCTGTATCCGGAAGCTGCAGGAGAGTCCGGAAATGGCTGCCTGTCAGCCAAAAATCCGGTCGCTGGAAAAGCCTGACCATTTTGAGTATGCCGGAGCATCAGGTGGGTTTCTGGATTACCTGGGCTTCCCGTTTTGCCGGGGGCGTATTTTTGATCACGTTGAAAAAGACACCGGGCAGTATGACGATGAAACGGATGTATTCTGGGCCAGCGGTGCGGCCCTGTTCATTAAGTCGGCGATGTTCCGCGAAGCCGGGGGCTTTGAAGAGAGCTTTTTTGCCCATATGGAGGAAATTGATCTTTGCTGGAGGCTGCAAAACAAAGGGTACCGGATCGGGGTATGCCCCGGTTCTGTTGTATATCACCTGGGCGGCGCATCCCTTCCCGCTTCCAGCCCCCGGAAAACTTTTTTGAACTTTCGCAACAGTTTATGGATGCTGGCCAGGAACCTCCCTGCCAGGAATTTCTATCCCTGGTTGCTGATGCGTCTCATGCTGGATGAAGCAGCTTTGGCAAGGTTCCTGCTGCAGGGGCGTTTCGGAAGTTTTTTCGCGGTTATCCGTGCTCAGCTTGCCATGTGGATGAAGCTCCCTGAACTCCGCAGAAAAAGCCGGGGAACCCGGTCACTGCCGGCTTCCATGTACCGGAAAAGCATTGTGGCTGATTTTTATCTCCGGGGGAAAAAACGATTCTCCGATTTGTTTTTCAGCACGTCCAGTGCCAGGCGATAACCCTCTGCTCCGAATCCTGAAATACTTCCGATGCAATGGGGAGCAATGAATGAGTTGTGCCTGAACTCCTCCCTGGCAAATACATTGCTGAGGTGTACCTCAATCACGTCTGTGGTGATGGCCCGGATGGTGTCTCCCAGGGCAACGGAAGTGTGTGTATATGCGCCGGCGTTCAGGACGATGCCGTCGTATTTTCCGTCAGCCTCCTGGAGGCGGTCAATCAGCTCTCCCTCAATATTGCTTTGGAAATAATCGATGGTGGCTGACGGGAAGCAATCCTTCAGGGCCTGCAGAATTTGGTCAAAAGACGTATCACCGTATATTCCGGGCTCTCTTTTGCCCAGAAGATTCAGGTTTGGTCCGTTTATGATCAGTGCTTTCATAAATTGTCAGTTTCTTGCCCGGCAGGCATCAGGTGTTTGTATGAGGCCCCGGGGTATTGGTGTGATTCTTTCCTGAACCCCGGGTTTATGCAAAATACACTTTTTTCCTGAGAGTTTAATGCATCCGGGCCGGAAGTGCTTACGATCTGAATGTTTGTTGATAAAAATTCCGTATCTTTGCAATACTTATCAACAAATAGGGGTGCCCCAAATGACGGGCTGAGATCAAACCCATTGAACCTGATCCGGGTAATGCCGGCGAAGGGAAGGGAGGATAAACAAATGACGGCTTTTTACTCCTATTTGCCGTTGATTGTTTAATAAAATAAATCAATTTAGTTATGCGTAAAATTGCAATGCTGCTGGCTTTGTGCCTTGTGGGCCCATTGTATGCAGTCGGACAGTATTCTTTCAGCGGAAGGGTAATGGACGGAAGCAACGACCATTCTCTTCCGGGTGCTCATGTGGTGCTCAAAGGAAGTTTTAAAGGAGTTTTTACCGATCGTAACGGAGCTTTTGTGCTGGAAGATCTTCAGGAGGATGATTATGTGATTGAGGTGAGTTTCATGGGCTACGATCGCAAAGAGATCAGGATCAGCCTGGAGGATGACCTCGATCTGGATGTGTACCTTGAGCCCCGTGCCACCCTTACCGAGGAGGTGGTGGTTTCCGCTTTGAGGGCAGGGGGGAGAACCCCGGTTACCTTTACCGACCTGGATATTGAGGATCTGGCACCAAAAAACCTGGGGCAGGATCTCCCCATGTTGCTTTCTCAAACCCCCTCGCTGATCACCAGTTCGGATGCAGGTTCCGGGGTCGGTTATACCTGGATGAATATCAGGGGCAGCGACCAGTCGAGGATCAACATTACCATGAACGGAATTCCGCTGAATGACCAGGAGTCACATGGTGTCTGGTGGGTGAACATGCCCGACATTGTGTCTTCTGTAGACAACCTCCAGGTACAGCGTGGGGTTGGGCTCAGCACGCATGGGGCCGGAGCCTTTGGTGCCACCATTAACCTTC
>PWIY01000077.1 GCA_003560215.1 Bacteroidales bacterium
CCTGATGATGCGATGCAGGAGTTTGGCATCATAGTAGTTCAGCCTGGCGTTGATGCCGAAGCGTGCCCGCAGGGGTGACGTCAGCAAGCCTGACCGTGTGGTAGCCCCGATCAGGGTAAAGGGATGCAGGGTCAGCTGAACGCTCCTGGCATTCGGACCTGTTTCTATCATGATATCGATGCGGAAGTCTTCCATGGCAGAATATAGGTATTCTTCCACCACAGGACTCAGCCGGTGAATCTCATCAATAAAGAGCACATCCCTTTCTTCCAGGTTGGTGAGCAGACCGGCCAGATCGCCCGGTTTGTCAAGTACCGGTCCGGAGGTTACCTTTATGCCCACGCCCATTTCGTTGGCGATGATGTGGGCCAGTGTGGTTTTTCCAAGCCCGGGAGGCCCGTGAAGAAGCACGTGGTCGAGGGCCTCGTTGCGCTGGGAGGCGGCACCCACAAATACTTTCAGGTTTTCAACCACCTTAAACTGCCCGGTAAAACTGGAAAAGCTTCCGGGCCGGAGGGTTTGCTCAATGATGCGTTCTTCCTTGGTCAGGCGCTCAGGAGCAGGATCCAGGTTTTCGTTCATCGATCATCGGTTAAAAGGGTAATTGCATCCTTACATTACAAATGTAATTATTTCACCGGAAAGTTTTTTCGGGAAGCTCCCGAAGGAGTTGATGTTGTTCCCGAAGGAGTTGATGTTGTTCCCGAAGCAGTTGATGTTGTTCCCGAAGCAGTTGAGGCTGATTATGGAATTGATGTTGAGGCTGATTGTGGAATTGATTGTGCATCTTTGGTGTTGGGCTGTGCTGTGGCGGCTGCCGCATCAGCTGACTGGCAACCAGTATTGGATTACCATCCCGCTGATACCATCTTTGCATCACTGAATCGGAACAACTGACAGACAGGGTTTTTTCTTTACCTGCCGGGGAGTCTTTCAACGAGCTAGCCCTGGAGGTGTTTCGTTTCCAATATGCCCGCAACAAGGTTTATCGCAGGTATTGTGACCTGCTGGGTCACACACCGCCAGACATTCATCGCATCGATCAGATCCCTTTTCTTCCGGTGGAACTGTTTAAAACACACCGGGTGGTTTCTTTCACTGGTCACGAAAGCCATGTGTTTACAAGTTCTGCAACCACCGGCAGCGTGCCTTCGCGACACTTCGTAGATGATATGGCAGTGTATGAACGCAGTTTTTTGAATTGCTTCCGCCGGTTTTACGGATCCCCGTCCCATTATTGTATATTGGCACTGTTGCCCGGTTATCTTGAACGGCAGGGCTCTTCGCTGGTGTATATGGCAGATCGCCTTATCCGTGAAAGCGGTCACCCCGACAGCGGCTTCTATTTGAACGACCTGGAAGGTCTGGCGATCAGGTTGAAACAGCTCATGGAAAAGGGCACCCGGATTTTGCTGCTCGGTGTGAGTTTTGCCCTCATTGATTTTTCGGAGAAATACCCCATGCCCCTGCACAATGCCATTGTGATGGAAACCGGCGGGATGAAAGGCCGCAGGCGTGAAATGACCAGGGAGGAGCTGCATCAGAAGCTTTGCGGTGCATTCCGGCAGGAATCGATTCACTCCGAATACGGGATGACCGAACTGTTTTCTCAGGCATATTCAGCGGGAGGGGGGCGTTTTGAGTGTCCGCCCTGGATGAAGGTGCTGATGCGCGACAGCAATGACCCCCTGGAGATATCCGGCAGCCATTGCGGCGACGGGATACAGCATGGCGCGACCTTGACCACGCGGCACATGGATGCAGGCATTTCTGGCGGTGATGCGACCGCCTTCACTGAGAATGTGGTCAATTTCCGCAGTGGCGGCATCAATGTGATCGACCTTGCCAACATCCGGTCATGCAGTTTCCTGGCCACTGAAGACCTGGGCCGGCTGCACCATGACGGATCCTTTGAAGTGCTTGGCCGTTTTGATCAAAGCGAAGTACGGGGCTGCAACCTCATGGCCCAGTTGTAAGTCGTTTCACCTCCGGGCATTTCACCACATTCATTTGTGTGGATCAGGCCGGGCTTTATGGTGTGATTTATAGAAATCGCAGCAGCAGTATGGCAGGAACCGCAGCAACATTATGACAGGAAGCGCAGCAGCATCATGGCGGCGGCGATCAGGATGAAGGCACCTCCGAAATAGGCTGTTCGCCTGGCGAAATCCACCCCGAGTTGCTTCCCCCCGGCCATCCCGCCAAGGGTAAGAATAAACGTAGTGAGGGCGATCATGACCCCGGCCAGATAAATATTAAACCCGGTAACCCCGATGGCAAGGCCTGCCAGGAAGGCATCCATGGCTGTGGCCAGCGACAGGATCACGATCACACGGGCTTCATTGATGTCGAACACCTTGGTTTTCGGATGCTTTCTGCGGGCTTCCATGATCATTTTGGATCCGATGATGCCCAAAATGATGAAGGCGATCAGGCCTTCCTGTCCTGCAAACATGTGTTTCAGGGTGTCTCCCAGCCAGTAACCGGCAAAGGCGAGTACCACCTGGGCAAAGGTAAATGCAATGGCGGTTTTTAGTGGGATGCCAGGTTTAACCAGTCCGGATACGGAGCTGTTGGTGATGGCGATGGTGAAACAATCCATCGCCAGTCCCAACGCCAGCAGAAAAAGAATAAGGGTTTCCATAAGAGCCAGGTTTCCTGCAAAGATACAAGATTTACACCTTTTCCAGCTCTACGGTAAAGTGCCTCATAATTGGTGCTTCCCG
>PWIY01000063.1 GCA_003560215.1 Bacteroidales bacterium
GGCCGGGTTCAGTGCTGCGTTCAGTACTGCTTCCTCTGGCACCCCGGATCACAAAAAGCCCAAAACAGACGAAGGCTCCGTTTCGGGTCAAGGCTCAGATCCCTTGCACCAGGCTCCGCCACCACCGCTACCCGGAAACCACCGGGCGATTGTGGTCACCTCCGACCCCTCCCGCTCGCCTGACTCCACCAAAGGATTCAGGATCATCGAATTAAATAGTACGGACGGCATCGCCGAAGCCACTTGCCCTGCACCGGAAGACCGCACTTTGCTGGTGGCAAACCTTGACCGGGGATTCCCCGAAGACAGACTCCACAGACTCTGCAATCAGATCCAGGCCGAAGGGATCAATGCTGGGGTTGTTGCAAAAACCAGCATCAACGGCACGGACGAAGACAACCAGACCATTGACCTGTGCTCCCGCTTCGGATCCCTGCTGTTGCAAAGAAAGCTGCATGGGTTATGGATCAGCAATTCCGGCCCTGACCAGCAGGAGAGCCTTTCAGTCATGGCGCTGCGTTTGCTGCAGGCTGCAGGCCTGCGTGTTTCCGACACTGAGTTCATTGCCTGCCCCACCTGTGCCCGCACATCATATGACCTGGAAAAAGTGTTCAATATGGTAAAAGAAAAAACAGGCGGAAAGCCCGGGCTCAAAATAGCGGTGATGGGCTGCGTGGTAAACGGGCCGGGAGAAATGGCAGGAGCCGACTTCGGCATTCTGGGGGCCTCAAACGGCAGTCTGCAGGTTTTCAGGGGCGACAAGGCTGTTTACAAAAACCTGGGAACTGAAGAAGCAGTAGACAAACTGCTGGAACTGATCCGGGAGTCCGCGCCACGATCCCTTTGATAACAGGCCCTCCGGCCCTTCCGAAATTTGCCTTTTATGGCATTGGAAATGTAGAAAAGGTCGTATATTTGTCGGTTGCAACCGGCTCAGCTTACCGGGCAATTTAAACAGGGCAGAAATGAATATCATTATTGCAGGCGACAGCGAGGTAGCACTGCATCTCGCTGAATTGCTTTCCGGAGAAAACCATGATGTGACACTCATCGCTCCGGACAAAGGATTTCTGAAAGTGATCGAGTCACACTCAGACCTGATGACACTGGTGGGAGACTCCACCTCCATTCAGACACTGAAAAATGCGAACACCCGGAGGGCTGATCTGATGATCAGCGCCCACAACGACGGCAGGTTTAACCTGCTTACCGCTCTGCTGGCCAAACGCCTGGGCGCGAAGAAATGCATCGCCAAAGTCAATGAGCCCGAATACCTGGCAAAAGATTGCAGGGCACATTACAAGGAACTTGGCATTGATTACCTGGTTTCGCCGGAAAAGATCGCCGCCAAAGAAATTGCCAATTTACTTACCAATACCGCCGCAGCAGAGATATTTGATTTTTCCGACCACCAGCTTTCCCTGATGCTGGTCAAACTGGAGGAAAATGCTCCGGTCAACGACAAAAGCCTTTATGAAATTGCCCGGGAGTATGATCAGCCGAATTTCCGGGCCGTTTCAATTCACCGGAAGGGAGAAACCATTATCCCACGGGGGAATGACATATTCCGCGAAGGGGATCTGGCCTATGTGGTCACCAAACCCGCCGGGATCAATCACCTGCTTGAGCTCAGCGGGAAGAAGAAGTTTGACATCAAAAATGTCATGATCGTAGGGGGAGGTGCCGTTGGAAGCCTGGCCGCTGCTGCACTCGACAACCAATTCAACGTCAAGCTTTTTGAGATGAAGCAGGAAAGGGCCAATGAACTATCCGATTCCCTTGAAAATACCCTGGTAATCAACGGGGATGCCCGCAACATCAACCTGCTTGAAAGCGAAAGCATCAGTTCAATGGACGCATTTGTGGCTGTCACCAACAATTCAGAGACCAATATTCTGACCTGTCTGCTGGCCCGGCGTTACGGCGTAAAGAAAACCATTGCCCTGGTAGAGAACATTGACTTTATCGACATCTCACAAAGTGTGGGCATTGATACCATCATCAATAAAAAACTGGCCACGGCCAGTTATATCATCCGTTTCACCATGACGGCCGATGTAAATTCCACCAAATGCCTTACCAGTGTGGATGCGGAAGTCTTTGAGTTCAATGCTTATGAGGGTTCTCCGATTACGAAAAAACCGATCAGAAAATTAAACTTTCCCAAGAAAGCGATCATTGGCGGGGTGATACGCGACAATGAGGGCCTGATCGCCCATGGCGACATGCAGGTTCAACCGGGAGACAAGGTGGTCGTGTTTGCACTTCCGGAAGCATTTCACGGAGTTGACAAAATGTTCAAAAGCAAGTAAAAGGCGTGTCGGGCAAACAGGTCATCAACGGGAAATTAGTGATCAAATTCACTGGCATGCTGGTGATGTTGCTGGCATTGTTCATGTGGCTTTCCATGGGTTGGTCTGTATACTTTGGTGAGCCTGTAGCAACACGTTCACTGCTGTATTCAGGCATCATATCCCTTGCCGCCGGGTTTATCGCATTTCTGCTCACCAGAAAGCATGATTTCCGGAATATCGGAAAAAAAGAAGGCTACCTGATAGTGACCATGATCTACGTGAGCATTTCCTTTTTTGGAGCCCTTCCCTTTTACCTTTCAGGAGCCATCCCCAATTTTTCTGACGCCTTTTTTGAATCCACCTCCGGAATTGCCACAACTGGTGCTACTGTGCTTACTGAGATTGAAGCACTCCCAAAAGGGCTTCTTTTCTGGCGCAGCATGACCCACTGGCTCGGGGGTATGGGGATCATTGTACTGACCCTGGCCATTCTGCCAATTCTTGGTGTGGGCGGCATGCAGCTGTTTGTGGCTGAAGTTCCGGGAACCACACCAAGCAGGCTGCACCCCCGGATCACACAAACAGCCAAAAGATTATGGGGGATATACACCGGGCTGACTTTCATCATGACCTTATTGCTCATGGCTGGCGGCGTGGACTTCTTTCACAGCCTGAACCACGCCTTCAGCACCGTGGCCACCGGAGGTTTTTCCACACAAAACGACAGCATAGCGGGGTATTCTCCATATGTCCAGTATGTGGTCATATTGTTCATGATTCTCGGAGCCACCAGTTTCTCACTCCACTATTTCGCACTAAAAGGACAGTTCAGCAAAATCCTGAACAATGAAGAATTCAGGTTCTTTCTGCAGATGATCGGAGTCTTTACCCTCATTTTCACCGCAAGCCTGCTTGTGATTAATCAGACCGGGTTTGAGTTTACCTTCAGGAAAAGCCTGTTTCAGGTTGTATCCATTATTACCACCACCGGATTCACCACCACAGACTATATGGACTGGCAGGGATTTCTCTGGTTTTTCCTCTTTCTGCTGATGTTTACAGGCGGATGTATCGGCTCCACCGCCGGCGGGCTCAAGATGATACGTGTGCTCGTATTATTCAAGAACACCAGGCTGGAGTTCAGGCGCCTGCTGCACCCAATGGCCGTGATCCCCGTGCGCATCAACGGAAAAACCATTCCCCAGGAGATTATTCACAACTTTTTGGCATTCTTTCTTTTATATATGATGCTTTTTATGGCGGGGGCAGCCATCATGAAAATCTTCGGGCTTGACTTTACCTCTGCCATCGGAGCCTCTGCAGCCACCCTCGGCAACATTGGCCCGGCCATAGCGAACGTGGGCCCTGTTGAAAGCTATGCAAACATACCTGATCCCGCAAAATGGATCCTGAGCTTCTACATGATCCTCGGGCGGCTCGAAATGTTCACGGTATTGCTGCTTTTATCGCCAAGCTTCTATAAAAAATAAAATGGATCAATCCGGATCAATCCGCATCGGGCTAATTGCAAAACTGCAGGGCATGCTGCTGATGGTTCTTGCATCGGCAATATCACTGAGTCTGCTTTGGGTATTTCATTATGGTGAATCAACACTCATCCGCCCGTTACTGATCAGTATCACAATCTGTTTCTGCCTGGGTGCGGTATTATTTTTCACCAATAAACCAGCGGACCACAAGAACCTGACTCCCAAGGAAGGTTACCTGATTGTCACACTTATGTGGTTTAGCATGTCATTGCTGGGCGCCCTGCCCTATTATCTTTCTGGTGTCATTCCTGTTTATACTGATGCATTTTTTGAAACCATTTCAGGTTTTACCACCACAGGGGCAAGCATTCTGACGGATATTGAAGCTGTACCTAAAAGCCTGTTGTTCTGGCGGAGCATGACACACTGGCTCGGAGGCATGGGCATCATCGTGCTTACCCTTGCCATATTGCCAATTCTCGGGGTTGGCGGCATGCAGCTGTTTATTGCCGAATCTCCCGGAACAACTGCCAACAAACTGCATCCACATATCAGAAGTACCGCGCGGCGACTCTGGGGTATTTATTTTCTGCTCACCTTCATCCAGACCCTGCTCCTGATGCTCGGCGGCATGGACTTTTTTCACAGTCTGAATCATGCCTTCAGCACCATGGCCACCGGCGGTTTCTCCACGCAGAATGACAGCATCGCAGGTTACTCCCCTTACATTCAATATGTGATCATCTTTTTTATGATCATGGCGGGGATCAGTTTTGCACAGCATTACTTTCTTCTGAAAGGACAGTTCCGGAAAGTATTGGGTAACGAGGAGCTCAGGTTCTACCTTTCCGTGATCGGCCTGTTTACACTGGTGCTGACCCTGGCCATTTTTATCCTTCATCAGGCAGGCTTGGAAAAGGCATTCCGCGACAGCCTGTTCCAGACCGTATCCATTGCCACAACAACCGGTTTTGTCACCACGAATTATCTTGAATGGAGGGGATCTCTGTGGTTTTTGATTTTTTTGCTGATGTTTACGGGGGGTTGTATCGGATCCACCGGCGGCGGACTTAAAATGATCCGGGTACTGGTGCTGATCAGAAACACCCGCCTGGAGCTGAAGCGCCTGCTCCATCCCATGGCTGTGATCCCTGTTAGACTTGATGGCAAAGCCATTCCCCAGGAGATTATCACCAACTTTCTGGCATTCTTCTTACTATACATTTTGCTATTTTTTGGCGGAGCTGCAATCATGACCGCCTACGGACTGGATTTCACATCGGCCATCGGGGCATCCATTGCCACCCTCGGTAATATCGGTCCTGCCATCGGCAGCGTAGGACCGGTGGAGAATTACGCCCATATTCCAACGGGCGGCAAATGGGTGCTGAGCTTTTTCATGTTACTGGGGCGTCTGGAACTCTTTACCGTATTGCTGCTATTTTCCCCTGCTTTCTGGAAAAAATAATACTATATTTGCTGATCAAGCCTGCTGCAATATGCTCAGTATCTGCATCCCCATTTACAACCACGAAGTCGGCACCCTGACCATGGAGCTTCACCGCCAGGCTTCAGAGCTGAATATCCCGGTGGAGTTGCAGTTGCTGGATGACGATTCGGATGTGGCAACGAAGAAAAAAAACAGGCCACTGGATGCGCTGCCCTTTGTTAAATATGCAGAACTTCCTGAAAACGTCGGCAGAAGCAAAATACGGAACCTTCTTGCCAAAAGGTCTTCCTATCAGTACCTGTTGTTTATTGATTGCGATATGCAGGTGAGATCCGGGGAATTCCTGGATCAATATACCCGTTATATGCAACCAGGAAAGGTCGTCTGCGGAGGCCACCGCTACAGGAAAACACCACCGGAACATCCGGAATTGCTTCACTGGCTGGTGGGTTCCAGCCGCGAGGTGAAACCTGCCGCGAAGCGCAGGGAACGGCCCCATTGCTCTTTTATGACCGCCAATTTTATGACCGACGGAAAAGTGTTGTCAGAAATTGGTTTCCGGGAGGAGCTCAACGGCTATGGCCATGAAGATACCCTCATGGGGTACGCCTTGCACAAAGCGGGGATACCTGTGCACCACATCGACAATCCCTTGTATCATAACGGGTTGGAACCGGCCCCGGCATTCCTGGAGAAAACCGAAAAAAGCATTGACAATCTGTGGAGGTCTTACAAGCTCACCGGAAAAGACCCCGTATATGCCCGGATGGTCACCATACTGCGGACCTACTTCAGATTAAAGAAATGGGGGCTGGCAACATTGCTGGGAAAAAGCTCAGGGATGTTTCTCAGGCCCGTAGCAAAACTCCTCCGGAGCAGGCATCCAAGCCTGCAGCTTTATGACCTTTACAAATTGTGTCTGCTTTGCCGGATTGCCTCTCAGGCGTCCGGAGATGGCAGGTAGGTCTCCAGCAAACTGCACAACCCGTCCGGGATCAGCGTCACACCATTCAGTTCTGCAGGAAGCAGCATGGTTTCTCCTGCTTTGAGCTTCTCTTTACCACCCGGGTAAGCGATGGAGGCACTCCCCCTGATGCACATATATACCACAAAGGAATCCACAAACACATAATCACTTTCAAGATCACTGTCAAAACTGAGGAGCCTGGTGGTAAAAGCCGGGGATTTGACCAGCTCAACCGGGTGGTTCAGGTTTTCTGAATAGCTGACCCGCTGGTTGCCGGCACTGAAATCAATCACATCCATGGCTTCTTCGGTATGCAGCTTACGGGCTTTGCCTGCTTCCACTCCCCGCCCCCAGTCATACAGGCGGTAGGTGATGTCGGACGACTGCTGGATCTCACAAAGGGTGATTCCTGCCCCGATCCCGTGCACCTGCCCGGGCGGAATATAGAATACATCCCCGGGCTTCACCTTCTCGCTGCGCAACAGCTTGTCAAGTGTCTGGTTTTGCAGGTGATGCAGGTATTCCGGCGGGTCGGTGTCTTTGCTGAACCCCAGCAAGAGTTCCGCCTCCGGAGCAGCATCAAGCACATACCACATCTCCGCTTTGCCGCTGCAGTTATGCCGTTCCCGGGCAATGGCATCGCCGGGATGGACCTGGATGGAAAGGGGCTGACTGGTATCAAGGAATTTGAAAAGCAGCGGAAATGAGATCCCGTGGTCGCCATAAACCCTGTCACCGACCAGGTCGCCCATGTACACCTCTGCCAGCTCATTGATCGTATTTCCCGCCAGGAATCCGTTGGAAACAATTGATTCGCTGCCCTCCAGGCCAGAGAGCTCCCACGACTCTCCACAGTTGGAAAGCGGGGCAAAGTCTTTTCCCAGCAGGGTTTTCAAACGGGTTCCTCCCCAGACCTTCTCTTTAATAACGGGGGTAAATTTCAGGGGATATAAGGAAGACATCTGCATATGAATCAGGGCCAGCGGATGTTTTCATCTTCATCCATGGCCACTGCCCAGCTGACCAGCGCGAGACGGCCATCGTCAAACACAGACTGCATGTGGGCATCATTGAAAAAGACAATCCTTTCGTCCAGCTCGGGGTCTTCCTCCACTTCATGATCTTCAAAGCCATTTTGCTTCATCAGGTCAATGATCCCTTCCTGATCCAGCTGAAAAACCTTTTGACCAAACATACCGGCTTCGGCATTGTCGGTTTCGAAGTTGGTGACCACATTGTTCAGCTCTTTTTCAAAATATACGGCATGCCCCAGCTCATAATAGCTCCACACCTCCACTTCATGGATCTCTCCTTCCACGTCAATGGTTTCTGTTTCCTGCGGGGGGCCCAGCACGGCTTCAACATCTTTTTGTGTGGCGCCGAACTTCAGGCTACCGAATCCATGCAGGGGTTTAATGTCCAATATGCTTTCCATGGGATGGGTATTTCTGGTGAGTAATAATAGGTGTTCTGAAACAAATATACAGATTAATTATCAAGGCAGCATCGGCAGTGACAAAATTAATCTAAGCAAAGGGAGAATCGGGCTCTTTTGCCATGTGGTCGTATACAAGCTTGTCGGTCAGGGCCGGAAAAAGTTTGTTCAGCCAGACGGTCAGCCTGCCCTGACGGGTCAGCACCAGTGTCCTTTTTCGCCGGGCAACAGCCTTCAGTATCTGGCGGGCAACCGTTTCGGGCTGCATCATTTTTGCTTCATCACGGGGTGATTCGCCCTGCATGCTTCCATCCTTTGCCAGGGCTGTTTTCCTGATATTCGAACTGGTGAACCCGGGGCAGGCAATCAGTACATGAAGGCCTTTTTTTCGGTTCTCAATACGCAGACATTCCAGAAAACCCTGCAAAGCGAATTTGGATGCAGAGTAACCGCTGCGGGCGGGCAGCCCCTTGTAACCGGCAATGGAAGATACCCCCACAACACTGCCCTCTGATCTCAGCAAATGCGGAAGAGCGAATTTGGTACAATAGACGGCACCCCAGAAGTTGACCTGCATCAGGTGCTCCAACACGCCCAGTTCTGCATCGGCAAACAAGGCACGCATGGAAACCCCGGCGTTGTTGATCAGCAGATCGAGACGACCAAACCGTTCGATGGTCTGCTCCAGCAGCCTGGCACAATCAGATTCTTTGGCCACATCTGTTTTCATGATCATGTACCTGTTGGGGTCAGTTTCTTTCACCGCATTCTGCATTTCTGCCTGAGACCGGGCCGCAAGAACCACAAATGCCCCCTGCTCCAGGGCTTCAGATACCAGGGCGCGTCCGATGCCAGAAGAAGCACCGGTTATGAGCACCACCTTATCCTGAAAAAAATCACCATCCATATCAGAAAAAATCTTCACATTGAACCATCATCCATCGCATGAAGCATCACCCTCAGACTGCAAACCTACGGCATTTTTTAAAATGAAATCCATAATTTTGTCAATATTTGCCTGAACTGAGCAGCTTCAGAAAAACCCATCCCATGGAAATTACAGAAGTGAAGGATAAAAGAACCGCCCGGGAATTCTTACACATCCCCCGGCTGATTTATGCCGGCGATCCGAACTGGATCAGCCATCTCGATCAGGATGTGGAAGCCGTATTTGATCCGGATAAGAACCCCCGGTTCCTTACAGGTGAGGCCACACGCTGGATCCTCAAAAACAAAAAGGGCGAGCTGATCGGCCGGATCGCAGCCTTTGTGAACGGACAAATTGCCCACACTTTCAAACAACCGACCGGGGGAATGGGCTTTTTTGAATGCATCAATGACAAGGAAGCGGCTTTTCTGCTGTTCGATACCTGTAAAGCATGGCTGGAAGAACGTGGGATGAAGGCAATGGACGGGCCAATCAATTTCGGAGAAAAGGAAAGGTTCTGGGGGCTGTTGGTGGAAGGACACGGACAACCGCCACCTTACCTGATGAACTATCACCCTCCCTATTACAGGCAACTTTTTGAAGCTTACGGATTTCAGATTTATTATAAGCAATATGTATATCATGCTCCGACCGATATCAGCCTGCCCCCCTTGCTGGAAAAAAAGTACGAGCGACTGTTACAGACCCAGGGATATCATTTTGAGCACCTGCATACCGGCAACCTGGAAAAATACGCCCGGGATTTTATGACCATCTACAACAAGGCATGGGGGAAAGCGCACCAAAGCTTCAGGGAGATGACCATGGAGGAGGCCATAAAGTCCTTTAAGGAGATGCAAAGCGTCATTGATGAAGAACTGATTGTTTTCGGCTACCACCAGGGAGAGCCTGTGGCTTTCTTCATTTGCCTGCCTGAGCTGAATGAGCTGTTCCGGTATGTAAACGGCAGGCTCGACCTCATGGGAAAAATCAAGTTCCTGTACCACCGGTGGATGGGAAAATGCCAAACAATTTACGGAATGGTTTTCGGCGTGGTGCCCGAATACCAGAACAGGGGGCTTGAAAGTGCCCTGATCATGTCGCTGAAGGAAATTGTGGTGCGCAGGAACAGATACAAGGCCATGATCATTACCTGGATCGGGGATTTCAACCCGAAAATGATCCGGATTGTGGAGCACCTGGGTGCTAAAAAAATGTTCACCCTGGTCACCTGCAGGAAACTTTTTGATGAGGAGGCTGTTTTTGAGCGGCATCCGGTTGTCGGGTAGTCGGGGCTGGCGCCCCTCCGGTTGTTGGTTCGCATGGGCGTGGGATGGTGGGGGTTGGCCAAGAGCAGTGGACGGGGCAGGGAGGTTGTTGGTTTGTCGGAGGCTTCGCCTCCTCCGGTTGATCGGCGCTGCGCGCCGATGGTTGTTGGTCACATGTTACTCGCACCTGGGTTTTTTAGCAAAAAACTTGGTATTTTATAATTAAGGCAGTACCTTTGCACACTCGAAAAACAACACAAAAAAGCTGTGTTCTGATCGTTCTTTCGATTTGTTGCGATTAAATGACTAGGTAGCTCAGTTGGTAGAGCACGTCCCTTTTAAGGATGGGGTCCTGGGTTCGAGCCCCAGCCTGGTCACTAAGTTTTCAGGAAAATTCCCTGCTTTCAGGAAAATTCCCTGTTTTCAGGAATATTCGCTGTTTTCAGAAACGCTCACTGTTTTTTTGACTAGGTAGCTCAGTTGGTAGAGCACGTCCCTTTTAAGGATGGGGTCCTGGGTTCGAGCCCCAGCCTGGTCACTTTGCCCGGATTCATCACGGATCCGGGCTTTTTTATGCCGTCATTTTTTATGCCGTCATTTTTTCAGAAAAGCATTATCGGCAAGCCGCAAGCCACCATCAGCGCAGGTCAGCATCCCGACAGGGAAGTCTTAAAACGCCGCCATCAGAAGATCGATGTCCTGGCTTGGCAGGCGGAAGCTTTCGCCGATGTACGGGTTGGTCAGGGTGCCGTTGAGCATATACACCCCTTTTCTCACCCCCGGGTCCCTCTTCAGCATGTTCTCTGTTCCACCTTCCTCTCCGATGGTAAGCAATACCGGAGCAAAAAAGTTGCTGAACACGTATGAGGCGGTGTTGGGAACCCCTGAAGCAATATTGGGCACGCAATAATGGGTCACGCCATGCTTCTTGAAGACCGGATCACTGTGGGTGGTCACTGAGCTTGTCTCCACGCAGCCTCCCTGGTCAATGCTTACATCCACGATCACACTGCCGCTTTTCATCTCACTCACCATCTTTTCGCTGACAA
>PWIY01000133.1 GCA_003560215.1 Bacteroidales bacterium
GAAGGAGACCCCTACCGGGTAGGGTGCTGGATTAACCGGACTACGACCATCAGGGCCAGGCAGGGTGGGATCTGAATGGTGCACGGGATTTTTCAATTTCCTCCCCCGATACGCCTGTGCAGCAGTATTGTATGATAAGAGAGCCAGGGTGGCAATGATGACCGATTCACGTATAAAAACAGCCAGCCTGGAGTCGAGTGAATGTTATATATTTATAGCCCGTAATATCCGGTATTAATTCTGAGGATATTTTTTTTAACCTTCGATTATTAACTGATTATGAGAAACAGTTTATTCATTTTCATTGTTTTGGCTGTCACTGTTTTGTTCATTTCGTGCCAGCCGGGCCGCGACCAGGCAAACGGGGGTGCAGCCCCGGGAGAAGTATCCGAAGAAATAATTGACTCTTTAATTGATCTGATGACGCTTGATGAAAAACTGGGACTCATCACTGCGAGTTCTTCCTTTACCTCCGGAGGGGTGCCCAGGCTGGGTATTCCCGAATTGGTGTTTTCAGACGGACCGCACGGTGTGCGTCATGAACATGGCCGCGGCTGGTATGCCCTGGAAGATGCTGACGATGAGGCTACGTACCTGCCGGTTGGAATTTGCCTTGCCTCGACATGGAACAAAGACCTCGGGTATAGATATGGCGAAGTATTGGGCAATGAAGCCAAAGAGAGGGGCAAGGATGTTTTGCTGGGGCCTGGCATCAACATCATTCGCAGTCCTTTAAACGGACGGAACTTTGAGTACCTCAGTGAAGACCCTTATCTGACAGCGATGATGGGTGTAGGTTATGTGAAGGGTTTACAGGAACAGGGAGTGGCTGCTTGTCCCAAACATTATGCTGCCAACAACCAGGAAACGGACCGCCACAACATCGATGCCATTGTCAGTAAGCGTGCATTGCACGAAATTTATTTCCCTGCTTTCAGGTCTGTGGTGCAGGATGGCGGTGCATGGAGCATCATGGGGGCATACAATAAAATCAATGGCCAATATGCCACGCACCATGAATATCTCAACAATGTGGTGTTAAAAGGCAAATGGGGCTTCGATGGGGTGGTGGTAAGCGACTGGGGTTCGGTAAAAGATACCCGGGAAGCCTTGTTGTATGGCACCGACATTGAAATGGGCACTGAATTGCTCCGGGATTTCGACAATCCTGAGTATGATGAATTCTATATGGCCCGGCCGGCTAAAGAAATGATTGAGCGTGGCGAGGTAGACGAGAGCTACGTGGACGAGAAAGTGCGACGCGTCCTGCGTTTGATGCAGCGTACCACGGCCATGAGCGACCACGGCCAGGGAAAAAGAAATGTGGAAGAACATCAGCAATTTGCGCTGGAAGTGGCGAGGGAAGGCATCGTGCTGCTTAAAAACGACGGCCTGCTGCCCCTGGATAAATCGGAAATTAAAACCCTTGCCGTTGTCGGCCATAACGCCACCAGGCATTTTGCCGGGAGAGGCGGTAGTTCACAGGTCAGGGCCCTTTACGAAATTACGCCCCTTGAGGGGATCCGGAATCTGGTCGGCGACGATGTGGAAGTGCTATATGCCGAAGGGTACGAACCTTATTATGATGAAAGCCTGTTCAGGGATGTCACCGGAGATGCCGCTTCGCAATCCACAGAAAACATAAGGGAAGTAGAGCTGGCCCGTACGGCCAACCAGGCGCTTGTGCAGGAAGCTGTGGCCCTTGCCGAAACAGCCGATGCCGTTATTTTTGTTGGTGGATGGATACACGGTCATGAAGGAATGCCCTGGGGTGAGGGTACCTACGATGCCGAAGCTCGTGACAAGCTGAACCTGAAGCTGATTTTCGGACAGGAAGAGCTTATCAGAGAACTCAATCGTGTCAATGATCAGACAGCCATCGTACTGATGGGTGGCAGCAATGTGGAAATGGAAAACTGGCTGCCCGAATCCCGCGCTTATCTCCATGCCTGGTATCCCGGTATGGAAGGAGGTACGGCTATAGCCGAGGTACTTTTCGGAGAGGTCAACCCCTCCGGAAAACTGCCCATGACTTTTGCCAACTCCCATGAAGATTATCCTTCACATTCCATAGGCGAATTTCCCGGTGATGGAACGGTTGAGTACAGAGAAGAAATATTCGTAGGATACCGTTACTTCGATACCTACGACAGGCCCGTGAAATTTCCCTTTGGTTTTGGGCTTTCTTACACCACGTTTGCCTTTTCAGACCTGGAACTGACAAAGCAAAACAATAAAGTTATTGTGGAATGCACTGTTACCAATACCGGTGCCAGGGAGGGTGCTGTAGTTGTCCAGGTTTATGTCCATCAGAAGGAACCTACTTTTGACAGGCCCATCCGGGAATTAAAAGGCTTTGAAAAAGTGCATCTTGCCCGGGGGGCTTCCGCCACTGTTAGCATTGAACTTGACGAGTCTGCGTTTAAGCAGTTCCATCCTGAAGAGCTCAGGTGGATGCTGGAACCAGGGTCTTACGAAATACAGGTGGGCACCTCTTCACGGGATATAAAGCTGGCAGGGAGTGTGGACTGGTAATGAAGGTTCCATCTGGATATTCCTGGAATGCAACTTTTAACTTTATGCAAAATCCCATTAAAATTGACCGGAATGAGAAAAATGTTGACCATAATTATTCTGCTAACCTCGCTTTTGGCCTGTACCCGGGAGCAATCCCAACAGGAAACGGTACTTGATGAGAGTGTAACAATATATGATGA
>PWIY01000345.1 GCA_003560215.1 Bacteroidales bacterium
TGTAAAAGGAGATGGCATGTGTCTCCACATGTATCTGCCGCACGTTTGCATTGGCAGGAACATGAGCTGGCCGATACACACTGATGGTGTAGCCTTCTATTTTACAGGTATATTGATTCGTAAGTTCACCAATTCCTGAACCCTCTGCTGCCCTTTCCTGGGAAAAAACCCAAAAAGGAATGATCATGAATAGCCCGGTTATGAGCAGGCTCGTAAGTGTTTTTTTCATGAGACGGTTGTTTAGTTTGACAAATAAATACTTCTGTTTAATCGGATTATAAAGGATGGTTTAGCCCAATTGGTAAACACTGGGCGAGCACCCGACCTGGCTTTTAAAGAAATTGCTGAAATGCTCCGGCTCAGAGAACCCAAGACGAAAAGCAATTTCTTTAACGCTTTGATTGGAGAATTTGAGCTCACGGCTTGCCTTAAAAAGCAATTGCTCCATAATCACATGTTTGGCCGTAACGCCCATGACCTCCTTTACCACCTGGTTCAGGTATTTGGGTGTAACATGCATCATTTCTGCATAATGGGCCACGCGATGGGTTGTGGTGAGGTGGAGGGCCACTAGTTGCTTGAACCTGCTGACAATGTCAAGGTAATGGGTGTTGCTTGTATGCTTGACGCGAATGTTGCATTTGCTGTCGCAATAGACCAAAATCGTACTCAGCAGCGAAGAGGCAGCCAGCTCCTTATTGGGGATCGCCGACTGCATAACTTCATTGATCATTTCCGCCAGTGAATTAATGCGCTCACCAATTTTCGGACTCAGCACGATACAAGGCAAATCACTGCCTGATAAAAAGATATCGGCATGCTGAATGGCAAACCCATTCAGGTATTGTGTCCTGAAGAATTCTCTTGAAAACTTCAGGATCCAGCCCCCTGGTGGCTCAAAGCCAAACCGAAGGCATAACATCCGCCCTGGGTAAAGAAAAACAATTGAATTGGGCTGGATCGATAACTTTCCGAATTCACCATCCAGTCGTTGCACTCCCCGTTCAAGCCAAAGTATCTGGTAATTTCTGTCATTGGCTAACAATCGGTGCCTGCGTTGAAGCTTTTGCAAACTGATTAACCCGGAAGATTCCCTTTCCAATACCAGTGGCTCACTTTGTGCGGGTAAAAATCCATCCATTTTAATGAATCATTGTGTCCTGTAAAACCCGGGCATGTTGAAATACAAAATACACATCAAATAACCTTATCTATAAATTTAAGTATATATTTCCATAAAAACAACAAAAAAACCGGTGACATTTTCCGCAGAACATGCCACCGGCTTCCCGGTACATTACCACCAGTAAACGGAATTGCATTAATTACAGCTTACATTGGGATTAAAAGGAAAATACATTCCAAGGGGGTTGTGCTTCCAATTCCACACATGCAGGCTGTAATGGTCTACCGGAACCGGAGTACCTCCCACATCAAACGGATGATCGCCGAAATGCGGATGCGGCTGGCCCACATCAATGACGATATACTCAACACCAACGAGTTTTAATTTGCCGTTTTTACCTCGCTCGTAAAGCAGTGCTTCAGGCTTTAATGGGTCGAAAAACGGATCCACAAGGTCTTCATTGACGAAATGGTACCCCATGGCCGCCCCCAGTTCTTCATTATAAACACAGGGTGAAGCTTCGACATAACCATCTGCGATGGCCACTTCGACCCGCTGGTATTTTGCAGTTGCCCTGCTTACCTGGGCAAGCAAGTGATTCCGGGCAAAATTACCACGGTTGGCAACCATTTCCTCCTGGTTCACCGGGCTTGCCTGAGCAGTCAGTTCTGCTTCATCCATGACGTCTTTTGAACAAGCAGCGATCATCATTAATGACAACACTGCTGCAGCTGGCAGCAACCACCATTTTCTTCTGATAGTTTTCATGACTTGTTTTTTTTTGTCAGACATTGATTTAGATTAATTACAAATTTCACGATACATCACAGAATTATCACTGCAAAAAAGCAGGATGCCATGCAAAAAAGGAAGAAAGAGTTGCGCGGATTTGACGTAACTTAGGGGGGGTGTTAAAAGCTGGTATTTCAACAAAAGGGATTCTGTCGAGAAAGTAAATGCAGACATTTATTCACTACTTCCTGCACATTGTTTTTCCGTTGTTTATCGCCTATGGCTTCTTCAGAAAAGACTGGAAAAGGGTATACCTGATTCTTCTTGCGACCATGCTGGTTGACCTGGACCATTTACTGGCAGACCCGGTTTTCGACCCGGGCAGATGCAGCATCAACTACCATCCACTGCATACATACTACGCCATGGCGGCATATGTGGTACTGCTTTTTTTACGAAAACCCTTCAACCTGATAGGTCTCGGGTTGTTGTTACATATGCTGGCTGACTGGATTGACTGCCTGATGATGCCGAAATGACGTAACAAAGCAGCCCGAATGGATGATCACTTTTTTCTGCTCCCAACCAGGAGGATGACAACCCCGCCTGCAATGGCAGCAATCCCGACCCATTGCGGCCAGTTAACGCGCTCCTCTTCTTCGTGGGTCAATTCAAGCTCCCCGACCTCAACCAGGGTTTCTTCCCGCTGAAAGCTTATGCCGGAGAAAATGGTCAGTACGATTCCCAAAATGATAATGGCTATTCCTACTTTTTTCATCAGGTGTGGGTTTTAATGTGCATACAATTATGACAAAGATTTCACGCAACACAGTCCGCCACGTGTCCAGTAA
>PWIY01000119.1 GCA_003560215.1 Bacteroidales bacterium
AGGCAGGCGATCCAGGGTTACGAGAATGACACCTTCATCCTCAAGCTGCGAAGCGGCATCAAGGGAGCCGTGCACCCAGTGTTCAGGTTCTCCTTCAGGCAAAGGTTCAGGTGGGTGGATCATTGCGCGGATATTATGGATGGGTTTATCCCATTCATCCGAAATAAGCTGGTAGTAAAAAAGGGCATTGTCCAGGTATTTTTCCGTAGCTCCTTCAGCTGTGAAGCGAAAGGTGAATGTGCGTGCGGTATCCCTGGCTTCAAAAAACACGCGTAGCTCTTTATGGCTGCCGTTTTGGGTAATCCGCATGGTTCCGGGAGCCTCTGAGTCGCTTTCCGGGTACTCCCGGTCCCCCTCGAATACCTGAAAATCTCTGAAATTCGCTTTCCCATCCAGCGGAAAGGACCGGTAAACAAAGGAGAATTCCCCGTCGAAGGTAAACCCGCGGTCTTCCTGTACCTGCATGGAGCCATCCGAATTGAGCCGGATGTCCATGTCAAGCGCACTCATCCGGTAATCGCGGCCGTTTGCGGCAAAAGACAGCATAACAAGTACGGTCTGCAGTAGCAGGGCAGCCGTTCTGATCCTGGAACATTGTCTGATTGGCATGGTTACGTAATTTTATTTTGGAGGGCAGATAAAGGTACAAAAATCCCGGTTTCTTTCTTAGCCGGGGCCGGTTTAGTTTTTACCCAGGGCCACCCCGGTAGCCAGGACATCTGGTTTGCCTGTGTCTGCCCTGGTTGGTTTATTCCTCCGGCAGATCTGCCGTGCATCGCAGGGTGAAAACCTTGCCCGGCAACGACTGAACCACCCCCTTAAACTCCAGGTTGAGCAGTATTGAAGATGCTTTGCTCAGGCCAAATCCAGTTCCTGCAACAATCTGATCAATGCCGGCATCGTTGTTCCTTTTCAGGAATCCGGCCATGGTTTTTTCTTCACTTGAAAGAACCACGAAAAGCCCTGCCGGTGTTGCGCGTTTTTTCTCGTTTACCGGCTCCCAGTTCATGATGTACTGAATGTCATCAGCACGCTCAAGCAGATGGGCCTTGTTGATGCGGATCAGTTTGTTGCATCCGGTACTATAAGGATCAGTGACCCGCCCGGGTATGGCAAACACGTCCCGGTTATAGGTGTTTGCAATGTTCGCAGTGATCAGTGCTCCGCCGGTTACCGCTGCTTCAACGACAACAATGGCATCACACAGTCCGGCGATGATCCTGTTCCTTTTGGGAAAGTTTTCCCGCTCCGGTTTGCTGCCGGAAAGAAAATCTGTGAGCAATGCTCCGTTTTCCGTGATTTTTCGCCCCAGGGAAGCATGCAATGGAGGGTAGATCCGGTCAAGGCCATGACCCAGGGCGGCAGCGGTGAGCAGGCCATTGTGAAGTGCCGCCTTGTGTGCACAGGCATCCACTCCGTAGGCCAGTCCGCTGATTATCATGGGGTCGTAAGGAACCAGCCCTGCAATGATCTGTTCACACATGTCTCTTCCGTAACTGGTCATGTTCCTGGTACCGATCACTGCCAGTGTGCGGGGGTGATTCAGGTCAGCCTTCCCTTTGACAAACAGCAGCAGGGGTCCGTCTTCACACTGTTTTAGCCGGTACGGGTATTCTTCGTCCTGGTAAAAAAGGGGGCGGATATTATGTTTCCGGATAAAACGGATTTCCCGCTCCGCTTCTTTGAAGCTTTGATGCTGGCTGATTTTTCCCGCAATGCTGTCGCCTATTCCGGGAATTTTCTTTAAAGCGCTTTGTTTTTCCGTGAAAATTTCTTTGACACCACCGCAATAACGGATCAGCTTTTTGGCGGTTACACCGCCAATTCCGGGGATCCTGGTAAGTGCGATCCGGCATAACAATTCTTCATCCATGGCGTAAAAATATTGGTAAAAATATGCCAAAAGGAAGAATCAACCTTCCTACCCGGGGCCTGCATACGTTGTGCGGTCAGTTTTTCCTGCCGGAAGGCAGGTCGGGACAGAAGGGCAAAAATGTTCCGGGGGGTGGCTTGCAGGCAACCGCCCCGGTCAAAAGCCGGAAGCTGATCCGGGGCAATGTCTGTCAGGGCTTCAGTAAGTTTTGGTCATGGTGGACGGAACCACAATGATGAAATCAGCCAGGCCATGGTTTTCTTCCTGAAGAGATTCGGCAGACTCCTGTTCAACAGTGCTGATTGTCATGATTTCTAAGGGAGATGCCGAATAATGCCTGAGATACCAGTTGATCCCCTCGTCGTTGTTGGAGTGGTAAGCACCGTTCAGGTGCAAAAATATGTTTCCTTCTTCCAGGTTGTCAAGAATAAAGTGGGCCATGGTGGCGTCCTTGATGGCCTGGGCTTTCGGAAGGTTTTCGCTGACATGGGCGGGCATGTCACCCATTTCCAGCATCGCTTTATAACCGGGCAGGTCAGGATCGTAGGGAACCGGAAGGGGGGCAATGTATTGCTGCGCCACCGGACTCAAAGTGTCCAGGGCCTGAAACCCTTCCCGGTTTACCAGGGCCGCATAACGCCTGGGAATGTTGGTCGCCACATACCGGACTCCGTTTTCTCTGGCGAATTCCAGCAGCGGTCTGTAGTCGGTCGTGTAATTGTTCCACAACCTTGCTTCCGATGTGAAATCCCGTTCCCGGATGATTCCGTCAAAATATTCGTCCAGCAACAGCTGATTGTCCGTTTCAAACATTTCCGCTCCGATCACAAGGAGGCTGTCTTTTTCAATGAAAAGATCCCCCCCCACCTCGTACTGCAGCCAGTGTGCAATCGGGTTGTTGTGCAACTCGCCGAACAAAACCACTTCCGAAGCGAGGGCTCCGGTGAGCATTTCACCATAAGTGACCGGTTCGCCGGTGGCGGTGTAAATTTGGTAGGCTTGTTTGTCCTGTGCCGGTGCACTTCCTGACGCCAGCACGAATATTAAGATAGCAGTGAAAATTGCTTTTCCCATGGGTGTTATTTTTTTAATTCGCTGCCAATAAAGGAAAAGGGCAGCATGTCTCTGATTTTTTCCACAATGATGATTTTGCCGTCTTCCCTGGAAAGCAATATTTTCAGGGGAAGCTTCTGGGCTGCTTCATACTCAAGCAGTACCTGCCGGCATGCCCCACATGGAGAAACCGGGGCCTTCAGGGTGAACTCCGGGGAGCTTGCACTGACCGCGATTTTTGTCATGGCCACACGGGGAAACATGGACGATGCGGCAAAAGCTGCCACACGTTCGGCGCATAATCCGCTGGGGTAGGCCCCGTTTTCCTGGTTGGATCCCCGGACAATCTGTCCGTTCTGAAGCAGGATGGCTGCACCCACATTGAAAGAAGAATAGGGGGCATAGGCTTTCCCGGTCATTTCTCTCGCTGCTTTGACCAGTTCCTGTTCATCGTCCGGCAAGTCCCGGATGTCTTCCACTTCCAGGTATCTCAGGGTTATTTCCAGTTTTTTCATCATAAACGGTACAATAATTTTCCGGCTGTAATTGACAAAGGCTTGCTGGCATCCGGGCCGGATATTTTCAGGTATAAAAGTAATCATAAGAAGCACACTGGACTGTATGTGACCCTGAGAGAATATACGTAAAAGGGGTCTAAATGTTTACCTTGCAAGGAAAATGGCTCAAAACGTTGGCATTTGATCATTTTTTGGCTATATTTGTTGTAAGCCTGTAGAACACAGGCAAAAATTGGTTGTAGTTTTTTTAAAATGATTGTTTAACTTAAAACTTGCATATTATGAGTAATTCAAGCGGAAAAGTGGTGTTTGGTTTTATTTTCGGTGCTGCGGTTGGTGTGGCTGCCGGTCTTTTGTTTGCGCCGGGCTCGGGTGATGAAACCAGGAAAAAGGTGAAGGAAAAGAGCAAAGAGTATACGGATGAACTCACGAAGCAGGTCAATACCAGGTTTGATGAGTTGAAAAACTATGTGGGCGATCTGGCCGATGAAACGAGGGCAAGGGTGAAAAAATCAGTTGGCGAAGCTGACAAATAAGAATTTAATTCTCTTCCATGGAAGGTAAGGAGTTGCTGGCACATATTGTTTCACTGAAAGACAATATCCGGAAATACCTTGAAACCAGGCTTTCATATTATGGGATCCTGGCGTTTGAAAAGGCTGCAAAGGCACTGAGCCTCCTGATAGCCAACATGGTGGTGGCGGCTGTTTTGCTGCTGGCCCTGCTGTTTATATCTGGTGCGGGTGCCTGGTTTCTGGGCGGCCTGCTGGATTCCTATGGCTATGGGATGCTCATTGTCGGTGGCTTTTACCTGTTGCTGGCACTGGTGTTCTTTGCCTGGCGCAGGCGTGTTTTCGGAAGGGCAGCCATCCGTATTTTGCTGAATTTATTCATCAGGGATGACTTCGGTGATCCAAAAGATAAAAATAAGGCATGATTCCAACTGAACGTTTGAGGGATGTCAGGACGATGCAGGATCTCAGGGTGGAAAAAGCACGTATGCGCTATGAGGTGCTGATGGCGGAAAAGGATCTGACAGACAGCCTTCAGGCTGTTGAGAAGGTAGTTACCTTCTTCACCCTGTTTCGCCGCGCTGCCGGGGGAGTCCGCTACGCGTACGGAGTTATTTCCCGCATGTCGGGTTTTTTCAGTGGTCTTTTCAGGAAACGAAAGCAGAAAGAGGCCGATGGAAACGAACCGGATCCGGAGGTAGATTCTTATTGATATTCCCTGTATGCGGTTGATATTTCCTGTATGCGGCTATTCGGCGGGAAATCATCCACCCTTTATTTCTTTCTGAATTTTATGTTCAATTCTACGATTTCCGGGCGGTTTCCGATCCGTACCGGAGGACCCCATGTGCCAGTGCCGGTGGTTACATACATATGCATCCCGTCGATATTCCGATACCCGTAACTCACCTTGTAGATTGACCGGGTAATGTACCTGAGTGGCCATAGCTGTCCGTGATGGGTATGTCCGGACAACTGCATGCTGACCCCGAGGCCTGCGGCCTTTTCCATGTCCAGGGGCTGGTGATCCATCAGGATCACCGGATGGTTCATGTCGGCGTTTTGCAATACTTTCTCCAGCGGAAGGCGTTCCCTTCCGCTGAAACGTCTTTTGTCGCGGTCATCCCGTCCGGCAAGGTAAAAGCTTTCATCGATTTTCAGCACGGTGTCACGGATTATATGAATGCCATGATCTTCCAGATAGTTCTGTGCCCGGGCTGCCCCGCCGATGTGCTCATGGTTGCCCATGACGCCGTAAACGCCCAGGGGTGCGCTCAGTTGCCTCAGGGTTTCCCCTGTGTTCTGGCGGATGAGTGGCTCAAGGTCTTCATCAAGGATGTCGCCCGCGAGCAGAATGATGTCGGGCTGCAGCTGGTTGACCTTGTTGACGATGCGGCTGAAATGTCCGTTGCCAATGATGGTTCCAAGGTGAATGTCTGACATAAGCACTGCCCTTACCTGGTCCCTTTCCGCAATTTGCCTGCTCTGGATCTCAATGTCAAGGTTCCTCACTACCGGGTTCCGTGCATTGATGAACCCCCCGGTGACCAGGAGAAATACGGCAATGATTGTTCCCGCAAATACAAAATACCTTGATTTTTCCATGTTGGCTGTGATGAAAGCAGGGAAAAACGGCACAAAGTGATGGATGAGTCTGAGCAGGTCAAAAAGAACGACCGCCAGGAAAAAATAAAACAGGGCAGCCAGCCAGAATGAACCGGTCCATACCAGCACATCACTCAGGTAACTGAGATATATGTTTTCCATGGTTCGACCAGCCACGTAAGTGGCAGCAAGGATCCAGAAAATCCATATATAGGGTGTCCGCAGGGAGCTGCCTTCAGAAATTGCCTGCAGTCCGCGGACAAAAACATAATAGTTTCCCAGGAAGTAAACACTCAGTACGATTCCGAAGAACAAAAGAAAGGCCATGGTGCGGGTCATTTTTTAGAAGTTGGAAGCTGGAGGTTTGAAGCTAGAAGGAAGAAGTTCGAAGCTGGAGGCTCGAAGCTCGAAGGAAGAGGTTTGAAGCCCGGAATTCGAAGATCGAAGATGGGGGTTGTTTGCTGGTTTTTGCATGGGTCTTACGATCGATTTGTCTCTGCTGTTACCACTTCAGTTAACCGGGTTGTCAGTACCGATGGTTGTTGGTTCCGGTGCTGAAGCCCCGGTTGGTTTGTTCTGAAATAAAGTCTTGCTGATTACTATGTAAACAAAGGTTGAAAATAAATGTTTTATCTGGTAGCAGAAAACAAACCTAAAAATTGATATACCTATGAAGTTTAAAGGAAAAACTGCCATTGTGACGGGTGCTACTTCAGGGATTGGCCGGGTAACCGCCATTGCCCTTGCCAGGGAAGGTATGAAGCTGGTGCTGCCGGTCCGGAGCATGGACAAGGGAAAGGCTTTCAGGGAAGAATTGGCAGAAAACACTGGCAATAAGGATGTGGAGGTGATGCATTGCGACCTGGCCTCTTTTGACTCCATCCGGCAGTTTGCTGCATCTTTCAGGGAAAAATATGACAGGTTGCACTTACTGGTCAATAATGCAGGTACCTGGGAAACCAGGCGAAAGTTATCGGAAGACGGAATTGAGATGAATTTTGCCGTGAATCACCTTGCCCCGTTTCTGCTGACCAATTTGCTCCTGGATGTTGTTGTCGCCAGTGCCCCGGCCCGGATTGTGAATGTGTCGAGCACGGCCCACAAACAGGCTACCATGAACTTTAACGACCTGGAGGGAGAAAAAAGCTGGTCATCCATGCGTTCGTATGCACAGGGAAAACTGGCCAACATTTTCTTTACACGGAAACTCGCCAGGGAATTGAAAGGAACAGGGGTGACGGTCAACTGCCTGCACCCCGGGGTGGTGGAAACCCGGCTGTTTGACAAAATGCCCCGCTTGTTTCGCTGGCTTTTCAGCTTATTTATGATATCACCCGAAAAGGGTGCGCAAACTAGTATTTACCTGGCCACTTCACCGGACGTAAAGGATGTGACGGGTGAATATTTTGCCAAAAAGAAGGTCGCGAAACCCACCAGCCATGCCCGTGACATGAAGGCAGCCGAAAAGTTATGGGAGGTTAGCCTGGAGTATGTTGGGCCGGTAGCTTTACAAGGTGAGGAAGTCGGGCTGGAGGTAGCCGGGTTGAATAAAGCTGACTCCTGATCTGCCGGGAAAAACGCTGCGTGTGCAGGGGGGTGCCTGATGCCCGAAGCATAAACCGATGCCTGAGGCCTTTGTGAAGGCCGGGATTTTCCTGAGTCCGGCTATTCAATAATATGACAGCCAAATCAGTCCGTCGCTGATTGATACGGATTGTTGCGGCGGTCGCATTTTCTCATGAAAACCATGCTATTATGCCAAATCATTTAAAGGATCAGACAAGTCCTTATCTTTTACAGCATGCCGGTAACCCCGTCGACTGGTACCCCTGGGGCGAAGAAGCCCTGGCCAAAGCCAGGAAGGAAAACAAACCCTTACTTGTCAGTATCGGTTATTCTGCCTGCCACTGGTGCCATGTGATGGAAAAAGAAAGTTTTGAAGATGAAGAAGTGGCTCAGCTCATGAACCGTTTCTTTGTTTGTGTGAAGGTTGACAGAGAGGAGCGGCCGGACGTTGATCACCTATACATGAATGCGGTACAGTTGGTCTCCGGAAGAGGCGGCTGGCCCCTGAACTGTTTTGCCCTTCCCGACGGACGGCCCTTCTGGGGTGGTACTTATTTCCCCCGTGATCAGTGGTTGGAAATTCTGGGGCGTGTGGCTGAACTCTTTCACGACAAAATTGAGGATGTGGAGCAGCAGGCTGAAAACATCACCAAAGGACTGGCCGATTCCGCTTTTGTGCCGGTGAATAAAGAGAAAGCTTTATTTAAGAGGGAAGATGCCGAAAAGCTATACCGGGATGTGATCTCGATCATGGACTTCTCGGAAGGGGGCACCAAAGGGGCCCCGAAATTCCCCCTGCCGGTGAATCAGCAGTTTCTGCTGCATTATCATCAGCAAACCGGTGACGAAAAAGCCCTGAAACAGGTGCAGCTGGCTTTGCGCAAAATGGCTTTGGGAGGCATATATGATCAGGTGGGGGGAGGGTTTGCCCGGTATGCAACCGATGGCGAATGGAAATTGCCCCATTTTGAAAAGATGTTGTATGATAACGGGCAGCTGATGTCATTGTATTCGGCGGCATGGAAAGTTGGTCATGACCCGTTGTTCCGGGAGGTGGTTTATGATACTGCTGCTTTTGTGCAACGGGAACTGACATCCCCGGAAGGGACTTTCTATTCAGCCCTGGATGCAGACAGCGAAGGTGAAGAAGGAAAGTTTTATGTTTGGACAGCCCCGGAAATTGATGCGGCACTCGGGGGTGATGCCCAGTTGATCCGCAAATACTACCAGGTGGGCGAAAAAGGCCATTGGGAGGGGAATAAAAATATTCTGCTACGGATTCCGGATGAGGAAGCTTTTGCGCGGGAACAGGGTCTGGAGGTGACAGCTTTGCGGGAAGTTGTGGAACGCAGCAAAAGAAAGTTGCTGGAGGTGCGAAACCAAAGGGTCAGGCCGGGTCTTGATGACAAGGTGCTTGTTGCATGGAATGCGCTGATGATTGAGGGGCTGGCCGATGCATATGCCGCTTTTGGTGACAAAAGGTTTTTGCAGCAAGCCCGCAAGGCGGCTGACTTTATCCTTGACCACGCCATACAGGAAGACGGACGGCTATACCGATCCTTACGGGGCAGTGAAGCCTCCATTGACGGGTTTCTGGAGGATTATGCCCTTTTGTCAAAGGCCTTGCTGGGCCTTTACGGGGTGAGCATGCACCTGCCTTACCTGGAAGCAGCGCGCAGGCTCACAGTTTATGTGCTGGAGCATTTTGCCATTGAAGGTACCCGTTTGATGTCCTTTTCCTCCGGGCAATCGGAACAGCTGGCAGCGCCGTTCTATGAGTTTTTTGACAATGTGATTCCGTCATCCAACAGTGTGATGGCCCGGGTGTTGTTTTACCTTGCCAATTATTACGAGCAACCGGAATGGGGGCAGCGCAGCTCGGGGATGCTGCACGATATGATGGATCTGTTGCGCAGCCACGGTCACAGCATGACCAACTGGGGCATTTTGCTGCTGCATCATACCGCCCCCTTTCATACCATTGTAATTACCGGTGAGGAAGCCCCGGATAAGTCGGAAAAACTCCTGCAGCATTTTTTGCCTGATGCATTGCTGGCTGCCCGAAGCACTGAAGTGCCGGAATTGCCGCCGGTTTTTGCTGAGCGGTTTGTTCCCGGCAATACCCTGATCTACATCTGCGGGATGGGTTATTGCAAGGCCCCGGTGGGGGATGTGCAAACCGCTCTGGAGCAGATGCGGGAATAGCTGCTTATTTGATGCGTAACCCGGCAGCCCGGGCATTACCTGCCCGGACGGTATCTGTCCTGTAGCTCCCTGATCACTGCCTCCCAACCTGTGTCCCTGGCAATCAGTAAAACATTCAGGTGATAGATCAGATCGGCGGCCTCTTCAATGAAGCGTTGCGGGTTTCCGCTTTCCGATTCAAGGGCCAGCTCCACGGCTTCTTCGCCCATTTTTTTGGCAATCCGTTTTGGCCCTCCTTCAAACAGCCTGGCCGTATAACTTTTTGAAGGATCGGAGCCTTTCCGGTTTTTCAGTAACCGTTCGAGTTCTTCAAGGAACCCAAAGTGGGCTGGTGCACCTTCTGCGGCAGCCTGCTGACCATTCACTGTCCGGTTTTTTTCACCGAAGCACGTGTCCTGCCCGGTATGGCAAACCGGGCCGGCAGGCCGGGCTTTTGCCAGGATGCAGTCGTTGTCGCAGTCGGGCAGCAGTTCTTTCAAATAGAGAAAGTTGCCCGAACTTTCGCCTTTGGTCCACAGCCGGTTTTTGCTCCTGCTGAAAAAGGTCAGCTTGCCGCTGTCAAGGGTCTTTGCAAGGGCTTCTTTGTTCATCCAGGCCTGCATGAGCACCCGGTTGGTGGTGGCGTCCTGTACGATGACGGGAAGCAGCCCGCCGGTATTTTCGAAATTGAGGTTGTTGATTTTCATTGGAAGTTGGATGTTAGATGTTAGAGGTTGGAAGTTAGAAGGTGGAGGTTAGAAGGTGGAAGTTCGAAGCCGGAAGCTCGAAGGAAGAAGCTGGAAGTTCGAAGCTGGAAGCTCGAAGGAAGAAGTTTGAAGTTTGGGGATCATAATCTGACTGGTATTTGGTGGTTTTTTAGAAATCTTTTTACTTCGGGGATGCCGATCACTCCGTAATGAAAAATGCCGGCGGCAAGGGCAGCGTCTGCATTGCCGCGGGTAAATACATCCAGGAAATGTTCCGGGGTGCCTGCCCCGCCGGAGGCAATCACCGGGATCTGAACCGCACCTGCCACCGCACTGGTGATGTCCAGCGAAAAGCCCTGGCGACTGCCATCGGCAGTAAATGAGGTAAGCAGAATTTCCCCGGCACCCCGTTCCCAAACCTGCCGGGCCCAATCCAATGCATCGGTGCCCGTCAGCCTGGTGCCTGCATGACTGACCACCTGCCATTGACCATCAATGAGTCGTGCATCAATGGCCACCACCACGCATTGGTTGCCAAAAGCCCCTGAGAGCCTGGTGATGAGTTCGGGGTCGCTAAGCGCCGCGGTGTTGACCGACACCTTGTCGGCCCCCTTTGACAACAGCTTCTCGACCTCTTGCTCGCTCCCGATTCCACCTCCGACCGTGAAAGGAATGGATGTGGCGGCTGCCACTTCCCCGACCACACGGAGAAAGGTGGAGCGTCCTTCCAGGGTGGCAGTGATATCAAGCAGGGTTAGTTCGTCGGCCCCCTCTTCTGAATACCTGGCGGCCAGTTCAACCGG
>PWIY01000145.1 GCA_003560215.1 Bacteroidales bacterium
CCTTCCACAAGGTGATCCGCGCCACGGAAATAGAGCGTCTCGACCTGCTGCCCGCCGCGCTTGCCTCCCGGGAGCTGGACCACCTGCTGGCCGCCCAGCGCGAGAACCAGCTGCGGCGCATCCTCAAGCCGATCCGCGACGACTATGATCTGGTCATCCTGGACTGCCCGCCCAGCCTATCGACCCTTTCAGAGAGCGTGTTCGCCAGCGTCGATGCCCTGCTGGTGCCCATCGTGCCCACGGTGCTTTCGGTGCGCACCCTGGAGCAGCTGCGCGACTTCCTGGATGAGCGCGACATCCCCTGCCAGGTGTGGCCCTTCGTGACGTTGGCAGACCGACGCCGCACCCTGCACCGCGAGACCATCGCCGCACTTCCGGAACGCTGGCCCCTGCGGCTCTCCACGTCCATTCCCAGCGCCAGCGTGGTGGAGCGAATGGGGGTGGAGCGTGCCCCGCTGCGTCAGTTTGCCCCCGCGACCCCCGCAGCCCGAGCCTACCGGGCACTGTGGCAGGAAATCGCCCAGCGCATTGTGTAGCGATTGAACTCAGGGGGCGAAAGCGAAGAATATTTAACCAAACTATAATTGACTTGAGATGGAGTCGATCTTTTATTCACCCCAATTCCGGGACGAGTGTCTACTTACATCAGTGGCGTCGTTGTTTATCTGTCTGCGAAAAAAGAGCTGAACCATCACAGAGAAGAAGAACGCCGCGGAGAGACTGCACATGAGAATCCCGGTCAGGCCCTCGATGGTTGCCATGATACGCCCGGGAGGATCCAGCAGCAGGTCGCCATATCCGATCGTGGTGTAAGTTACCCCAGAAAAATACAGGGCAGCATCCCAATCTGTCATCGCTCCCTTCCAGAGGTAGAACCATGCCCAGATCGATATCTGCGTTGAGTGGCTGAATAGCAGTGCCCAGACTATCCTGACGAACAGCCAAATGAGTGGCCAGAAATCGAGGCGTTGCACTCTACTCAAGCCAAGACCATCCACCCAGCGTACCAACAGGGCCAGGCTGACCACATGGATAAGTACGGTGATGGCTACCAAGGCGAGCGCCGACAGGATAATGGCAATCACGGCTGAGCCATGGTTTTTGAGGATGCAGAGGCTTTCACCGTCAATCTCCTGAATGGGGCTGTGAAAAAGGGTGAAAGGTGTGCACAGCCTCATAATGCATGTGGAGGCTACTGAGCTGAGGAGAGTGAGACGCGTCTGTCTCGCACTGTTTGAACCCACTGATAGAAAACAGGCACCAGCAAGGTGCCTAGAACAGTGGCAGACACCATGCCGGCCAACACCGGAATACCAAGGCTAACCCGACTAGCGGCACCGGCACCGCTGGCGAAAACCAAGGGCAGAACCCCCAGCACAAAAGAAAAGGCCGTCATCAGAACGGCGCGGAACCGTAGTACAGCGGCCTGTCTGGCGGCTTCTGGAGTGGACATACCAGATTGGCGAAGCTGCACGGCAAACTCAACGATAAGAATCGCGGTTTTGGTGGACAGTCCAATCAACAGCACCAAGCCCACCTGGGCATAGATGTTGTTGGCCAGGCCGAATAGCCAAAGTCCACCCATGGCGCCGAACATGGCCAATGGCACGGCCCCGATGACCGCCAGCGGCAGACTCCAGCTTTCGTACTGGGCCACCAGGAACAAATAGACGAGAATAATGGCGAGGAGGAATATCACGGTCACCAGACTCCCCGCCTGAATTTCCTGCAGGCTCTGCCCTGCCCAACTGAACTCATAGCCCTGGGGGAGTTTCTTCGACAGGGTTTCCATCGCCTCGAGTGCGTCACTACTGGCGAAGCCAGTAGCCGGCTCTCCCGAGATCGTCACCGCACGTTTGAGGTTGAAACGCTCAATGGTGGAAGGGCCCAGCACCGGCTCGAGGGACGCGAGTGTCGTCAACGGCACCATATCACCCTGCTGATTGCGAACATAGTAATGGGTTAGATCCTCAGGCTTCTGGCGGAAGCTGCCCTCCGCCTGCAGAAGCACACGATAATTCCTGCCGAACCGAGTGAAGTCGTTGACATATAGCGAACCCAGCTGTGTCTGCAGCGTAGAGAAGATGTCCGACAGCCCGATTCCCATGGCTTTGGCCCTGTTGCGGTCCACTTGCAGCAGATACTGGGGAATGTTGGCGCGATAGGTGCTGTACACGCGTGATAGTGAAGGATGCTGATTGGCCTCGAAAATCAGACCGTTCATGACCTGGGAGAGCTCGTCGACACCACGTCCTATGTTGTCTTGAAGGCGAAAGTCGAAGCCCGTTGAGGTACCGATTCCCGGAATGGCAGGCGGATTGAACACCATCACCTGCGCCTGTGCCAGCGTCCAGAGCTGTGATGACAACCGGGGAACGATCTGTGCCAGGCCCAAAGAATCCTCTGTGCGCTCCTCCCAGTCCTTTAATACTACGATGCCCATCCCGCTATTCGAGTTGGCTCCCCCCAACAAAGAGAAACCGGACACCGTAATGAAGTCGGTAACCGCGGGGTCCTCCAGCACGATATTTGTCACTTGTTCAAGCACAGCGTCGGTGCGCTCAAACGACGCCGCATCGGGAAGTTGTACATCGACAAACAGGAAACCCTGATCTTCGGGAGGCACGAATGCCGAGGGTACCGCCCTGAACAGGCCCGCACTGGCCAACAGCACCGCGACCAGGGCCCCACCTGC
>PWIY01000084.1 GCA_003560215.1 Bacteroidales bacterium
GCCGATGCAGTGTCGCGGATCCATGTATTTGACGAGCGCTCGGAGCAGTCGCAATTTACCGGCATTGATGACGGAGAAAGGGAACGAACCATGAACCTGGAATTGAAGGATGACAGGCGGCAGGGGATGTTTGGCAATACCTCACTCGGGTATGGGCCTGACAGTCGTTACCAGGGCAGTACCAATATCAACCGGTTCAACCAAAACGGGCAAATTTCCATCCTCGGCATGGGAAACAACCTGAATCAACAGGGGTTTTCCATCGCTGACTACATGAACTTCAGCGGAGGCGTGCAGGGCCTGATGGGAGGCGGTATGCGGGTTGGCGGATCAGGTGCTTCCGGTATCCCCCTGAATACCACCGGAAGGCCCGGAAGCAACGGGATCATGACCTCTCTGGCAGGCGGGGTGAATGCCAACAGAACCTTTCAAAACGATACCGAGGTTACCGCGAGTTACTTTTACAACCAGCTGGGACACGATGTGACGCAGGATCTGGAAAGGGAAAATTATATGCCCGGTGGAAGTTATGATTTCCTGCAGCAAAGCTCCCAGGAAAATGAAAACCGGAACCACAGGGCGAATCTGCGGCTGGATCATTCCTTCAGTGACGACAGCAGTGTGCTGCTGACTTTCAGCGGAAGATTGAATGACAGCCATAGTCAGCGGTACAACGACAGTAAAACTTACCGGGTAAATGGCATGCTGCAGAATACCAGTGAGCAGCTGACGGAGCCCGACGGGCAAAGCCTGAATGTCCAATCAGGCTTATTGTGGCGACAGCGTTTGTCCAGGCCCGGACGCACCCTGACCGGGCGCATTGACTTTTCGGTGAACGATGGTGATCAGAATATGAGTCTGGAGGGGCTGAACCGGTTTTACCAGGAGGCGGTTACAGAAGTATTGATCCTGCAGGACAACATCCAGGACAACCGGCAACGTACCGCTTCTGCCAATTTTACCTATACCGAACCAATCCTGGACCGGCGGTTCCTTGAATTCAATTACCGGGTTACACGAACCCGCAATGAGGCAGACCAGCAGGTATTTGATATTACAGACGGCGAAAAGGTGCTCAATGAGATGCTGACCAATATTTACCACAACACCCATGTGTCGCACCGCGGAGGTGTCAACCTCATGATCAACGCAGACAATTTCAACCTGACAGTGGGTGGCTATGCCCAGTCAACCACCCTGGAGGGTGAGCTGACGATGCATGATCAATCTTTACGCGAGAACTTTTTTCACCTGCTGCCCCTTGCCCGTTTCAATTACCAATTCACTTCCTTCAGGCGGCTTTCTGTGGACTTCCAGGGCAGTGTCCAGGAACCCCGCATGCAGCAGCTTCAACCCATCGTGGATAACCGGGATCCGCTGAATATCTATGAGGGCAACCCCGATCTTGAGCCTTCTTACCGCAACCGGCTGAACATACGGTTCAATTCCTTCAATCCGCTGACCTCCTTCGGGTTTTTTGCCTTTGCTTCCGTAGATTATGTGAGGGATGCCATTACCAATGCCGTTCAGATGGATGATGCCGGTGTCAGAACTGTCATGCCGGTCAATACCGCCAACAACCTGAACCTTTCGGGAAATACCAATGTGAACTTCCAGCTGGACCGCTTAAACAGCCGGGTGATGCTCGGAACAACGCTGACCCGCATGGAAAGCACCAATATTCTGAATGAACTGGAGCAGCGGATCACCAACAACATGATCAACGGCACCCTGCGTTACAGCTTCCGCCCGGCAGACAGTTTCGAGACCAACCTGTCTGCCTCACTGAACCGGCAGTTGACAGCCTATGAATTCAGTACACTCGAGCAGGCCTACCTGAATCAAACCTACGGGGCAGATGTGAACTGGCGCTTTCTTGACCACTACCGGATACAGGGAGAGCTTCGCTATCAGATCTATGAAGGACGGAGCAGCGAGTTCGACCAGAAGATCCCCATGCTTGAATTTGGTGTGTCCAGGCGTTTTCTCCGAAACAACAGCGGAGAGCTGAAACTGTCAGGGTATAACCTGCTCGACAGGGATCTGGGCGTTTCACAGCGGGTTGATACCAACTTCCTTGAGCAACAGGTGACCAACTCCCTTGGCCGCTATTTTCTGCTAAGTTTTACCTATTCCCTGAACAGCAGCATGAATGTATTTGATGGAGCAGGCCGGGGAGGTATGATGAGGATGCACAGGTAAAGTCCCGGGAACACGACAAGGATTTTTCATCCGAAATCACTATATTGCATATTCAGGATGGTTTAACTATCAATCGAATATGCAATGAAAGCATTCCGGATAGAAAAGCTTGTTATTTTACTCACGGTTTTATTGATCCTCCCTTCCTGCGCCACCAATCCGGTCACCGGCAAACGGCAGTTTGTGATGATGTCGGAGCGTCAGGAAATTCAGATGGGCGCGGAATATGACCCGCAGATTATCGGTGTGTTCGGGGAATATGAACATGAAGCACTCCTGGCGTTCATTGAGGAAAAGGGCACCGAGATGGGAAAAATATCCCACCGGCCTGACCTTGAGTATCATTTCCGCATCCTGGATACCCCGGTTGTGAATGCGTTTGCAGTGCCGGGTGGGTATATCTACTTTACCCGCGGGATTCTGGCGCATTTCAACAGTGAGGCCGAACTGATCGGGGTGCTCGGGCACGAAATGGGCCATATTACGGCCAGGCATTCAGTGAGCCGGCAATCGCGTCAGCAGCTTGCCCAGTTATTGCTTGCCGGGGGAATGATCGCCTTTGAGGAGTTCCGTGAATACGGGGCCTATGCCATGGCGGGGATGCAACTTTTGTTCCTGAAATACAGCCGCGATGATGAGCGCGAATCCGATGCCCTGGGGGTTGAGTACGCGACAAAAATCGGCTACGACAGTGAAAAGTTTGCACAGTTCTTTTCTTTGCTGGAAAGCATGGAACTGGCCAGCGAACAGGCCGGGGTGCCCACACTGCTCTCCACCCATCCCAACCCGGGAGACCGTTTTAACACCGTTACCCGTATGTCGCGGGAGTGGAAAGACAGCCTGGACCGGACAGAATGGAAGGTAAACCGGGAAAGTTATCTTGAGATGATCGACGGCATGGTTTACGGCGAAGACCCGCGGCAGGGCTATGTGGAGGAAAATACCTTTTACCATCCCGAAGAGGAGATATACTTTTCATTCCCTTCCGGGTGGAAGCTTGAGAACTCCCCGCTGCAGGTTACGGTATCACCCGAAGACGGAGAGGCCCTGATGATATTCACTTTTTCTGATGGTCCTACCCTTGAAGAAGCTGCCCGTAAAACCCTTCGGCGACTTGACCTGGAAGTGGAAGAGGAGATGGAAAAATCTGTCAACGGAATACCGGTTTTTGCCACGCATTCCACCCAGATTTCACAGAACCAGCAAACAGGTGAGGAGCAAACCATTTCGGTGCTGTCCTATTTTTATGACGTCTCAGGGACCTATTATGAATTTCACGGGTTGTCACTGCAACAGCATTTTGAGTCCTACCTTCCGCGGTTTGAGGAAAGCATGAATCATTTTGACAAACTGACCGATCGTGCAAGGATCGATGTTTCCCCGCAACGGATCAGGATCAGGGAGGTGGCCCGGGACGGGACACTGGCAGAAGCGCTTCGCCATTTTGGAGTCAGAGAAGGCGAATTGCAGGAGTATGCCTTTTTGAATAACATGGGCCTGAATGACAGGGTGGAGGCCGGTGACCTGATTAAAACCGTGACGGATGACACAAGGTGAAAAAAATTTATCATGAAAAAATGCCGTATAGTTATATAATTTATTATATTGCAGGGTGAAATTTAAGCTTAAGCAGTTTCTCCTCGCCTCATGGCCAGCAATCACATAAATCAAGCATTGAAGATCACCATCATTTACCTGGTTATAGGCTGGGCCTGGATTGCTTTCTCTGACTACCTGCTTCTGTTGGTTATTGATGATGTTGAAACCATGCGAATGGCTCAGACGTATAAAGGGTGGTTTTATGTGCTCGCCACAGCGGTTCTTCTTTTCTTCCTGGTGCGGAAATCCCTGCAGAAAGAAACTGCCGTCAGGGAACAATACCTCCGTTCGGTTGAAAAGGCACTGGAAAAGGCAGAGGAGAGCAACCGGTTAAAAACAAATTTCCTCAACAACCTCAGCCATGAGATCCGTACCCCGATGAACAGCATCATCGGGTTTTCAGACCTGCTGAAAGACCCTTCATTCAGCGAGGAAGAGAGAAAAAAATTTATTGACCAGCTGCACGTCAATACGCGACACCTGTTGAACAACATTACAGACATTATCCATATTGCAAGAATTGAAGCCGGCCAGGAAATCCTTGCAAGGGACGAAATTCATATACACCGACTGCTGGACGAGCTGGGAAGTGAATTTGCTGATATGGTGGACACTGCAAAGGTGTCTTTTTCATGCAGTGGAGACCTGTCTGAAAACAGATCCATGTTTTATGCTGACCGCGAAAAACTGTACCTGGTATTGTCGCACCTGCTCCGGAATGCCGTCAGGTTTACCGAACAGGGCCGCATAGCATGTTTGTGCCAGCTTGAAGGGGATAACCTGGTTTTCAGGGTGTCTGATACGGGTCCGGGGATTCATCCGGATCATCAGGAATTGATCTTTAAGCGTTTCTGGCAGGATGAAGTCGGGAAAGACAGGGTGCTGAAAGGTCTTGGTCTTGGATTGTCCATTGCCAGAGAACTTGCAGAATTTATGGGGGGTGAAATCAGGGTGGCTTCTGAGTCCGGCAAAGGGGCTGTTTTTACCCTTAAAATTCCGTACCAGCCTGTCAACACCCGCAGGGAAAAAGTTTCTTAAACTGATCAGCATTTCCATATGGGGCATCAAAATAAAACGACCGTACTGATTGCAGAAGACGAATACAGTAATTTTCTGCTGATGAAAACCATACTGAACCTGCATAACTATGAGGTGATCCATGCCCGGAACGGACGGCTTGCGGTGGATCACTGTCTCTCCAACCCTCAGATCAGTCTGGTATTAATGGATATTAAAATGCCGGTGATGACCGGACTGGAGGCCACAAAGCTGATCAAGGAGGAGCGCCCCGACCTTCCGGTAATGGCGGTAACCTCCCATGCCCTGATGACCGACAGCAAAAAGGCATTTGACGCGGGCTGCGACGATTATCTTTCCAAGCCGTTCAAGGCGGTAGAGCTCCTGGAAAAAATGGATCAGCTTCTGGGAAATAACGCTCCGGCCGGATAAGCCCGTGCCCGGACTGTCAGCTTGCCCGGCTTCCGGCAACCAGCCGACCGGCAGTTGTCAGGGATAAACAAAAAAAGCGCTGAAAATCAGCGCTTTTTTTGATGGTTGACCGACCAGGATTCGAACCTGGACAGACAGCTCCAAAAACTGTAGTGCTACCGTTACACCATCGGTCAATTCCTTTCGGGTGGCAAAATTAAGAATAAATTTTTTAAGTGCAATGTTTTTTGGGAAAAATCTTGACCGGATATGTACTTACCGGATGCAGCAGAACGTTGTATCTTGTCCGGATGTGTACTTACCGGATGCAGCAGAACGTTGTATGTGGTACAGGCGCATGTTGTCAGGCAATTGTTTCATGAACGGGTAAGATGTTAAAAATGTGCATTTGTGCCGCTTTTTTTCTTATTTTCGCAATCCGCCGGCAGGCAGGAACAATGTGTATAAGTTGCTCAAAGACAAATAAATCTTGATCTCAATGGATGATATTTTGTATCGTAAGCTGAATAATTACATCGGGTGGGGCTTATTTGCCTTTGCCACCCTGATGTTTATGCTGACTCTGGAGCCTACTGTCAGCTTCTGGGATGCCGGGGAACGCATTGCCGTATCTTATAAATTGCAGATCGGTCACCCGCCGGGCGCTCCTCTTTACCAGATGCTGGCCAGGGTATTCTCCATGTTCGCTCTCGGAGATGTGACCAGGGTGGCTTTCTGGATCAATGCCATGTCGGCCGTTGCCGGAGGACTGGCGGTTATGTTTCTCTTCTGGACCATCACCATTCTGGCCCGTAAGCTGGTTGGGCAGGCTGCTGAAATGTCTCCGGCAAGGGCTATCATGATTTTCGGAAGCGGGCTGGTCGGTGCACTGACTTTGACCTTCAGTGATTCTTTTTGGTTTACTGCGGTGGAAGCCGAGGTATATGTAACGTCTGTTTTTCTGACGGCATTTGTTTTCTGGGCCATCCTGCAATGGGAGGCGCGTGCCCATGAAAGGGATGCCCACCGCTGGCTGGTACTGATCTTTTACATTATCGGACTTTCCATCGGGGTTCACCTGCTCAACCTCCTTGCGATCCCTGCCATTGTGTTCGTCTATTATTTTAAGAAATATGAACCCACCCCTAAAGGAATTGTGTTCACCGGGCTGGTCGCAGTGGGCCTTCTGTATTTTGTGCAATCAATTCTGATTCCCGGCCTGCTCAACCTGGACTGTCAGTTTGAGCGTTTTTTCGTCAACTCCATCGGACTTCCCTTCCATAGCGGCACCATCATTTATTTCATTGTGCTGATCTCTGCCCTGGCCTATGCTCTGTATTATACGCATAAAAAGAAACGGGTGGTGTGGAATACCATTTTCTTGTGTGTCACTTTCATTGTGATCGGCTATTCCTCGTTTTTCATGCTGGCCATCCGGTCCAATGCACAGGTGCCCATCAATGAAAACGCCCCCAAAGATGCATTGTCCATGAAGGCTTACCTGGGTCGTGAACAGTACGGTGACTGGCCGCTGCTTCACGGGCCCTATTACAACGCCCCTGTGATTGATATGGAAGACGGAAATCCCGTGTGGGGTAAAAACCGTGAAGCCGGCCGGTATGAGATCATCAACCCGCGTGAAGGGCTTGAACCCGTTTACGATCCGCAGTTTACAACCCTGTTCCCGAGGATGCACAGCAGCCGACCACAGCACGTTACAGGCTATGAAGACTGGGGCAATGTGAGGGGGAGGCCTGTGACCACAACCAGGCACGACGGAACCACCGAAACCGTCAACCGCCCCACTTTTGGTGAAAACCTGCGATTTTTCTTTTCCTACCAGGTCGGGCATATGTATGTCCGTTACCTGATGTGGAACTTCAGCGGCCGCCAGAATGACATCCAGGGGCACGGAAGCCCGGTTGAGGGCAACTGGATTACCGGGATCCCGTTTATTGACAACCTGCGCCTGGGGCCTCAGGATTTGCCGGAAAGCATGACCTCCAATCCCGGTTACAATCGCTACTATATGCTGCCTTTCCTGCTGGGGGTGCTTGGTTTTCTGTACCAGCTGAAAAGGCGACCCAATGACGCACTGGTTGTGGGGCTATTGTTCTTCATGACCGGGCTGGCCATTATTATTTACCTGAATCAGACACCATTTCAGCCCCGTGAAAGGGATTACTCCTATATCGGATCGTTTTATGCTTTCTCCATCTGGGTGGGGCTTGGAGTCCTGGCCCTTGCTGATGGAGCGTACCGGAAGCTTCAGGAAAAGAAAGTAAACCTGGAAGGCCGGAAAGGCCCGGCTTTGGTTGCGGCAATCACAGCCCTGAGTTTGCTGGTTGTTCCGGTGAATATGGCCAGTGAGAACTGGAGCAACAATGACCGCTCCGGTCGTTACGGAGCCCGGGATGTGGCTGTTAATTACCTTGAAACATGTGCACCCAATGCCATCATTTTTACCAATGGCGACAACGATACATTTCCGCTTTGGTATGCTCAGGAAGTGGAGGGAGTGAGGCCGGATATCAAGGTGGTGAATATGAGCCTGCTCAACACAGACTGGTACATAGACAACATGTTGCGCCGGAAAACCTATGAGGCCGATCCGTTGCCTTTCAGTTTTGAGCCCAGGCAGTACCGTGACGGAACCAGGGATTACATTTATGTGATTGAGCGACTGGAGGGTTACCAGAACGTTCGGCGGCTGATGGAGTTTGTCAGGGATGACAGCGACCGTACCCGTATACGCACCGGACGGGGAATGGAGGATTATATTCCCTCCAACAGGTTCAGGTTGCCGGTAGATTCTGCCAAAGTTGTGGATAACGGCACTGTTGCACCTGAAGATGCCCACCTGATCGTGGACGCTGTGGAGTGGGAACTGCCTGTACAGGGGCTGAACAAAAACCACATGATGGCCCTGGATTTCCTGGCTGAAAACAACTGGGACAGGCCTGTTTATTTTGCCATTACCACCGGCAGTGAATCCTATATGGGTCTGGAAGATTATTTTCAGCTGGAAGGGATGGCTTACCGCCTTGTTCCGATCCGGACCGAAAGTGACCCCAACGAACCGGGTCGCATCAATACACGGATACTGTATGATAACCTCATGAATATATTCAAATGGGGGAATATGGACGATCCTTCCGTTTATCTTGATGAAGACCACCGCCGTATAACCGTGAGCTACCGCAACCTGTTTCAGCGGCTGGCCGGCGCTCTGCTGGATGAAGGGCAGGATGAGCGGGCCATTGCCGTACTTGACCGGGCCATGGAGGTAATGCCGGAGTACAATATCCCGTACAACTATTTTACTTTCCTGATCGCTGAAAACTATTACAGGGCAGGTGCGTATGACAAGGCCAATGAAATTACCCGCCGGATGGTTGACATCCACGAAGAGAACCTCTCTTACTATTTCTCATTCAGGGGTGGCAGGGCATCCATGGTAGACAGCAAGAAACAGGAAAGCCTTGCCATGATGCAGCGGATTGCGCACATCACTGATGAATACGGGCAGGAAGAGCTGGCGGAGCGTTCAGGCCGGATCTTTGAAACCTATTATGACAGGTGGGCCGGCGGGTTTTAGTTAAACCCGGAATGAGGCACTGAACCCTGTCTAACATGCTAAAAAACAGGGTGATTTTTTTCTTTTGAAATTATTTGTGTACCTTTGCATGGCAAAATTGATTTTTGCAGGCAAGGAAGGGGGCAGGAAGTCCCCTTCTTTATTAGGGTACACGGCTATGATCAGTGAAGAAAACATTTCCGTAATTGTCAATGACTATCTGAAGGACAGCGATCAGTTCCTGGTGGCAGTCAAAGTCACCCCCCAGAACAAGATCATGGTCTTTATTGATGGTGATTCCGGGGTCAGTATTGCTGATTGCGTGCAGCTGAGCAGGCACATCGAGTCATTGCTTGACAGGGATGTGGCGGATTTTGAGCTGGATGTTTCTTCGGTTGGTGTTGGCCATCCGCTGCAGTTAACCCGTCAGTACAGAAACAACATCGGACGTCGTCTGGAGTTGAAAGACCCGGAGGGTGAGAAGGTTTCCGGGAAACTGATTCAGGTGGATGAACATGGTGTGACCCTTGAAAAAGACAAACCCCGCAAAGGGAAAAAGAGGCAAAAAGAACCCGAGACCGATGCCGGTAATACAGTATATGTTCCGTTTGAACAGATACACGAGGCCAGGGTGCAGGTATCTTTTAAATAAGGAAACTGCCCGTACGCGGGCGTAACAAAGTGATTATTCTAAACAGTTAGTAAACAATGGAAACAATTAACCTGGTTGAGTCGTTTTCGGAATTTAAGGAATTCAAAAACATTGACCGCTCTACCATGATGCTGATCCTGGAGGATGTGTTCGGAAGCATGCTCGAGAAAAAATTCGGATCGGCCGACAATTTTGACATCATTGTGAATATCGACAAGGGAGACCTTGAGGTATGGCACAACAGGGTGATTGTGGAAGACGGACAGGTGGAGGATGAGAATTCTCAGATTGCTTATTCGGAGGCCATTAAAATTGAACCGGATTTTGAAATCGGTGAAGAGGTTTCTGAACCGGTAAAAATGAGTGATTTCGGGCGTCGGGAAATTCTGGCCATCAGGCAAAATCTGGCGTCCAAGATCCTTGAGCTGGAAAAAGACAGTGTGTACAAGAAATACCAGGATTCCATCGGTGACCTGATCACAGCAGAAGTTTACCAGGTGTGGAAAAAAGAGATCCTGACCCTCGACGATGAAGATATTGAACTGATCCTTCCAAAAACAGAGCAGATCCCTTCTGATTTTTACCGCAAGGGAGATACCCTGCGGGCAGTGGTTTCGAGGGTGGAGATCAAAAACAACAACCCGCTGATTATCATCAGCCGGACCTCTCCTGTTTTTCTGGAACGTCTTTTTGAGCAGGAAGTTCCGGAAGTATATGACGGCCTGATCACCATTAAAAAAATTGTCAGGGTTCCCGGTGAGCGTGCAAAGGTTGCAGTGGAATCCTATGATGACCGCATTGATCCGGTCGGTGCCTGTGTGGGGATGAAAGGTTCAAGAATTCACGGCATTGTCCGGGAACTAAGGAATGAGAATATTGACGTGATCAACTACACGACCAATCCGAACCTCTATATATCCAGGGCGCTGAGTCCGGCAAAAATTACATCCATCACCATTGATGAAGAAAACAAACGCGCTGAGGTCTATCTGAAGCCAGACCAGGTTTCGCTGGCCATTGGTAAAGGCGGGTTTAATATCAAGCTTGCCGGTCAGCTGACGGGGTATGAAATCGATGTATACAGGGAAACTGAAATTGACGGAGAAGACGTTGATATTGAGGAGTTTGGAGATGAGATTGAAGGGTGGATCATTGAGGAGCTGAAGCGGATCGGCTGTGATACAGCAAAGAGTGTATTGAACCTTACGGTGGATGATCTGGTAAACCGAACAGATCTGGAGCAGGAAACCGTGGAAGAGGTGATGCGAATATTAAAAGCAGAGTTTGAATAAAATACCATAAATTTGCAGCGGTTTTACCGGCTCCGTAAAACGATTGA
>PWIY01000306.1 GCA_003560215.1 Bacteroidales bacterium
TCCCTGGCAGAGGCCTTGGGTCGTTTTGCATTGATTCCCAATGATGAAAGGGTTTCTTTAGGCAAGAAAGCAAGGCAACGCATCCTGGAGAATTACCAGCAAAAGGAATATGCTGCATTACATGAAGAACTTTACCGCCGATTGGCTGTCAAAAAGCAATAACCCTTGAAAATCCTCGTAATCGGCAGCAAATCTTTATCCCTGGTAACTTTCCGGGGATCAATGCTTCAGGCATTCCGTGAGCGGGGGCATGAGGTGACTGCCATGGCTCCGGACTATAATGCGGAGGTTGAGAGTACCCTGGCTGATTGGGGGGTGCATTACAAAACGGTGTTTATTGACCGCACCGGAACCAACCTGTTTCGCGACTTTCGCGCTGTCCGTTCGCTTTATAAGGCCATTAAGCGCATTCAGCCGGATGTGGTGCTGAGTTATACCATCAAACCGGTTATTTATGGATCCATTGCGGCAGGCTGGTGCGGGGTGAAAAGCATCAATTCAATGGTCACCGGCCTCGGCTGGGGGTTTAACAAGGAGCTGAACTGGAAGGGTCGCCTGATCCGGAATATTATCATTCGGATGTATCGCTATGCTGCAAAGCAAAACAGCGCCGTTATATTTCAGAACCCGGATGACCAGCAGGTGTTTATTGATGAGGGCATTGTTCCAGGCAGCAAATCTTACCGGATATATGGTTCAGGTGTAGACATCAACCATTACACCTATTCTCCGCCTCTCGAAGATCCGATACGATTTTTATTCATCGGTCGGCTGATCAGGGAAAAGGGCTTGCTTGATTTTATTGAAGCGTGCAAGAAGCTGAAGCAGACCTATCCGGAGATAGAATGTGATGTACTAGGTGGTTTTGATACCAACCCGGGTGCTGTGTCAAAGGAGCTGCTTACCCGTCTGAACAAGGAAAATGTGATCACCCTTCCGGGCAGGGTGGATGATGTCAGGCCATATATACGACGGGCATCGGTGTTTGTGCTTCCCTCCTATTATGGCGAAGGCACCCCCCGTACCGCCCTGGAGTCAATGGCCATGGGGCGCCCCCTGATCATGGCCGATTCCCCGGGTTGCAGGGAGACTGTGGCTGAAGGGGAAAATGGCTTCCTTGTGCCGGTGAAAGATCCCGTGGCACTGGCCGGAGCCATGGAAAAATTCATAAAAAATCCTGGCCTCATTGTTCCCATGGGCAAAAGAAGCCGTGAGATTGCAGAAGAAAAATATGATGTCAGGAAAGTTAACCGGGACATCATCCGCATTTTAGGGGTATAATCGCTGGTAAGGCAGGAACCATCAGCTTTGGCATCCAAAATTGGTTACGCAGCGCAAACGATGTACAAAAAAATACTGAAACGGGTCTTTGATTTTCTTTTTTCTCTTTTGGGACTGATCATTCTGTCTCCTGTCTTTCTGATCGTGGGCATAATGATCGCCGTCAAACTCGGCCGCCCGGTCTTTTTCACCCAGAAGCGTCCGGGCCTGCACGGCAAGGCGTTTCATATCATTAAGTTCCGCACCATGACCAACGCCCGTGATGCATCCGGCAATCTGCTGCCCAATGAGCAGCGGCACACCCGCTTTGGTCGTTTTCTGCGATCCACCAGCCTGGATGAACTGCCGGAACTGATCAATGTGCTGAGAGGAGACATGAGCCTGGTGGGTCCGCGTCCGCTGCTAATGCAATACCTTCCGCTTTACAATGACTTCCAGAAGCGCCGCCATGATTTGCGGCCCGGCATCACCGGTTGGGCCCAGGTCAACGGCCGGAATGCCATCTCATGGGAGGAAAAGTTTGAATACGATGTGTGGTATGTGGACAACCTGTCTTTCCTGCTCGACCTGAAAATCATTTTCCTCACCATTAAAAGCGTGTTCCGCCGCGAAGGGATCAACCAGAATGCACAGACTACCATGGAACCCTTCAGGGGCACATCGGATGACCAACAGAGGTCAACAGGGCCGGAGATCAGGCCTGATCACGAATCAACAGCCGGATCAACCCGGTAAAAACACCAACATATGAAAACAGTCATTGCCGGTGCAGGCACCTATGGTGCCGTGTATCACAAATACCTTTCTGAGGATGGCAAATATGACATTGTCGCGTTTCTGGATGATGACACCAGTAAAATCGGGGAAACACTGAATGGTTTACCGGTGGTTGCTGGGATTATGGATTTCGCCAGACTCAGGGAAATGGGGGTGGAAGCCGTGTTTTGCCCCATGGGCGACAATAAGCTCCGGCTGAAATACTTGCAAAACTGCCAGAAGGAGGGGTTTCAGACGCCCGGATTCATCCATAAAAGTGTCATTATCCCTGATGATATCCGTATCGGGCAGGGGGTTTATATTCTGCCGGGTTCCATCATCATGCCCTTTGTGGAGATCCGGGATTTTGCCATGATCAGTATGGGTGTAAAAGTGGCCCACCATACCATCCTGCGGGAGGCTTCTTTCCTGTCTACGGGAGTAAATTTGGGAGCCAGCATCGACTTTGGCCAATGTGCTTTTGCCGGCATCGGATCGATCATTACCACCGGGATCAGCCGGGTGGGTAATTACGCCACCATCGGCGCCGGAGCAGTTATCATCCGGGATGTAGCAGACCATGCAGTAGTGGTGGGGAACCCCGGCAGGGTGCTGGATAAATCAAATCAGGCAAAACAACAATCAACTTGATCA
>PWIY01000264.1 GCA_003560215.1 Bacteroidales bacterium
GAAGGAATACAGATCACCATTTTCAGTGAGGGGGGAAATAACGGCTTTTTTGTCTCTGTCATTTTGATCATGGCCCGGATCATGGCCTCCGCAGCCTGGAAGTCTGCGATGACACCATCGCGAAGGGGACGCAAAGTCTTGATGTTTTCATGGGTTTTACCGTGCATCATCAATGCCTGCTTCCCGACTGCAATCATCTCACCGGTTGTGCGATTCATCGCCACTATCGAAGGCTCCTCCACCACCACCTTGTCGTTGTGAATAATAATGGAATTGGCCGTACCAAGGTCAATCGCAATCTCCTTGGTCAAAAAAGAAAATAAGCCCATCGTATCTTACAGATTAGTTATTGTTGTGTTGAAATAAGTCACACGAAGCCAAGGCTCCGCTTCAGTCTCCCCGAAAAGTTAACCGGCCGGGGCTCTCCGGGTTCTAATGTTTAAAATGTCTGTTTCCGGTAAATGCCATGGCCATCCCTGACTCATTGCAGAAATCCACGGAAGCCTTGTCTTTTACGGATCCGCCCGGCTGAACCACTGCGCGTATGCCATGCCTGTGCGCAATCTCCACACTGTCGGGGAACGGAAAGAATGCATCGGAGGCCATGACCGCTCCCTGAAGGTCATGCCCCTGCGACTGAGCCTTTTCAATGGCCTGCTTCAGGGCATCAATCCTTGAGGTTTGCCCCATACCCGAACCAAGCAACATGGTGTTTTTTACAAGGGCAATGGCATTGGATTTCAAATGTTTGACCACGGTGTTGGCAAATACGAGATCCCTTTCCTCCTCTTCCGAGGGATGGCGGACAGTGGCCATTTTCCATTGATCCGGAAGGCTGTTTTTATGGTCCTGGGTTTGCCACAGCACCCCATTCAAAATGGAGCGATAACGTACCTCCGGTGTGATGAATGATTTGGTACGCAACAAAATGCGGTTCTTTTTCTGAGTAAGCACCTCAATGCTCTTTTCGTCAAACCCGGGAGCAATCAGCACTTCAAAAAACAAATCACTGATCTGTTCTGCCAGTTCTCCGGAAACATCTCTGTTGGCTATCAGAATGCCGCCAAATGCCGAAACCGGATCCCCGGCAAGGGCATCCCGCCATGCGTCTTCAATGGAAGACCTTGAAGCCACACCACACGGGTTGGTATGTTTGATAATGGCAAAAGTCGGGGCAAAATATTCAGCCATCAGGCCCATGGCCGCATCCACGTCAAGCAGATTGTTATAAGACAGGGCTTTGCCACTGATCTGCTCAAAAATGTCCTCAGGTTTCCCGTAAAAACAACCCTGCTGATGCGGATTTTCACCATACCGTAACGGGTGGGCATCCTGAATGCTTTCCTTGAATACATCCAGTTCGCCATTGTTCATGTACCCGAAAATTGCCGTATCGTAATGGGAAGACACATCAAATGCAGCAGCCGCCATTTTTCGGCGAACTGCCGGAGAGATAACCGCCTCATTTTCCTGAACCAGTTTTGTGACCTCCTCAAAATATGCGGAAGAAGGTACCACCAGTACGTGCCTGAAATTCTTGGCTGCAGCACGGATCAGTGAAACACCCCCAACATCAATCTTCTCAACCAGCTCATCATGGCTTGCACCCGACAACAGCGTCTTTTCAAAGGGATACAGATCAACCACCACCATGTCAATGGCCTGAATGTGGTATTCACTGAGGGCTTCATCATCCGCCTCAATTCCCGGACGGCACAGAATGCCTCCAAAAACCGCAGGATGAAGGGTTTTGACACGGCCACCCAGAATTGACGGATAAGTCGTCAGTTCCTCAACGGGTGTAACAGGAATATTGAGCTCATCCCGGATAAACTGCATGGTTCCCCCTGTGGAAATGATTTCAACATTTTGTGCATGAAGGGCCTCCACGAGTTCCCTTGCCGGTTCCTTGTCATACACTGATATCAGGGCCCTTGAAACCTTTTTGTTGATATGTGTTTCCATTGCTAAAAACGGTTTATCTTTGCAGCCTTAAAAATCCCCACGAAGTTACGCTAAATTTTCAGAAATGACTTTTGCAGGCACAGAAAAAATTTTCTCTCGCAAGTGGTTTATATCCTACAGCCTGATCACCCTTGGCGCCTTTTTCCTTGCAGCAGGATATGTGTTGTTCATCAGCCCTTATAAGATCGTTCCCGGAGGGGTGTACGGGATCGGGATTATCATGTACCACCTGGTCGGGTTTCCGGTGGGCCTTACAGGTCTTATCCTGAACATCCCCCTGATGATCATTGGCCTGCGCTTACTGGGGCCACGATTCGGCATCAAAACGGTGGTGGGGTTCGTGCTCACCTCAGGGTTCATTGACGGCCTCACCATGATCTACGGCGATGCCCCCCTGGTAGAAAATGATGCACTGCTGTCTAGTATCTTCGGAGGTGTGCTTCTTGGCCTGGGTCTGGGGCTGGTCTTCAAAGCCAAAGCCAGCTCCGGAGGAAGCAGCATCATCGCCATGGTGATCACCAAATACACCCACATTCCGCTGGGGCAGAGCATTATGATCATTGATGCACTGATTGTGCTTTTTGGCCTGCTTTCGTTTGGCGACTGGACCATCCCACTTTACTCCCTGATTGCCATTTTCATCACCGGCAAGGTGATTGATGTGGTGCTGGAGGGCTTCTCTTACGAAAAAACCCTGTTTATCATCTCAGACAAATACGAAACCA